>JABDJZ010000020.1 GCA_013003255.1 Rhodothermales bacterium | reverse complement strand
CCGTGCGGGCCTCGACCAGGGCCGTTCCGTCACTCGCGGTCAGGTACGCCTGGGATCCGGGCCGCGCATGGTCACTGTGGGCGTGGGTGATGATCGCCCGTGGGACAGGCCGCCAGGGGTCCACATGGAAGTCACCCGCCGCGCAGTAGAGCCCTTCGGGAGTGATGGAAAGCAGGTCGGCTCGCGTCATGAGGGCAGGGGTGGGCAGAGGCTGAATGTGGAGTGCGAGGAGGCGTTCCCCGCGGCCATGGCAATAGAAGCGACTTCCGGCTCGTTGTATCTTCACAAAAACGGATTACCAACCATGCAGACCCTCCTTCGCTCCTTCGTAGCCGGCGGCCTGGCCGCGGTCCTCTTCGCAGCTTGCACCAGCCCAGGGCAGACGACGTCGGAACCGGGGACGAATGGGATGCCGCCGGAATTGGAGGCGGGAGATCTGGGAATGACGTCCGCTGCGGCGGTCGCTGGAAAAACCGGTCAGCGATTGGCCTTCAGTCAGGCGTATGGAGGCGCCCCGGTCTGGAACACCGAGAACTACGCCCAGATCGAGGAGAACGGGTTTCGCATGGTAACCGAGCACCCGCTCTCAACCTTCTCCATAGATGTCGACGCGGCGTCGTACAGCAACGTCCGGCGCTTCATCGATTCCGGTCAGCGACCGCCGAAGGATGCGGTGCGCATCGAGGAGATGATCAACTACTTCGCCTACGACTATCCGGACCCACAGGGAGAGGCGCCATTCTCAACGGTCATGGAGATCGGGCGCGCCCCGTGGAACGCGAATCACCAGTTGGTCCACGTTGGCATCAAGGGGGGCACGCTTGACCTTGTGGGGCGCCCTGCCACCAACCTGGTGTTTCTGCTGGACGTTTCGGGGTCGATGTCGAGCCCGGACAAGCTACCCCTGCTGAAGAAAGCATTCTCCATGCTGGTCCGGGAGCTGGATGAGAATGACCGGGTTTCCATTGTGGTCTATGCGGGCGCGGCCGGGTTGGTGCTGCCGCCTACCTCCGGAGACCAGAAAGGGACCATTCTTGAAGCCCTTGGCAGGCTGGAAGCAGGTGGCTCAACGGCCGGAGCCGCGGGGATCCAGCTTGCCTATCAGACGGCCGGCGAGCAGTTCATACAGGGTGGCATCAACCGGGTCATCCTGGCGACGGACGGCGACTTCAACGTCGGGGTGTCCAGCGACGCCGAACTGGTTCGGATGATCGAGTCCCGCCGGGAGGAGGGCACGTTTCTGACCGTGCTGGGCTTCGGCACCGGCAACCTGAAGGACAGCCGGATGGAGCAGGTCGCCAATCACGGGAATGGCAACTACTACTACATCGACGGGGAACTGGAAGCCCGCAAGGTGCTGGTCAACGAACTGGGCGGGACGTTGCACACCATTGCCAAGGATGTGAAGCTCCAGGTCGAGTTCAACCCGGCCGTGGTGGCCTCCTATCGCCTGATCGGGTATGAGAACCGCCTGCTGGCTTCGGAGGACTTCAATGATGACGAAAAGGATGCAGGCGAGTTGGGGGCAGGCCACACGGTCACGGCCCTGTACGAAGTGGTGCCGGTCGGGGTCGAGGCATCGAGCGGTCCGGCTGTCGATGATCTGCGGTACCAGACGCCGCAGTTGACCGGGCTAGCGCAATCCGGAGAGATGCTGACCCTGAAGCTGCGGTACAAGGAGCCTGAAGCAGAGGAGAGTCTGCTCCAGACCCATCACCTGACGCCGGATCCGACCCTGAGCCCGTCGCGTGACTTTGTGTTCTCCGCAGCCGTGGCAGCCTTCGGAATGATCCTCCGCGATTCGGAGCATCGGGGTGCCACCGACGTGGCGCAGGTGCTGAAGCTGGCCCGTTTGGGGCAGGGGGAGGATCTCCATGGATACCGCGGAGACTTCGTGCGCATGGTGGAGCGCTACCGGGAGAAGAATGAGTCCTGGACGCAGGGTCCTGCCGACGACTGATCCGGCCCAGCGATTTTTTTGCGACTCGGGCTCTTAAGGTTTCGGGATCAGCCCCGATCCTACCATCGTGCCCGGTTGTATGCCATCCGCATATAGCCCGCGTACACGCCTCGAGCGTTGCACACTTACCCGGCCATATCTACGCGGGCATGGCGTCCTAAGCACAACACGCTGTGCCATGTACGCCGTAGATCTCTCTGAAGCCGTAGAAGCCGCCGTCGCCCAGCCGGGCGAGGAAGTAGACCAGGTGATGACGCCGGCCATGGCGCTAATCTGGGAAAACCCCGAAACACCCGCACTCGAAAGAGAAGGCCCGGTCCTGCTTCTTGAGTGCCGCCATCGCCGCCACGCCTACGCCGTGCTCCGTGCCATGGACGAGGGATTCATTCGCGAGGTAAGACGGGGAGACCGCCTGGTCTTTCAGGTCTACGAAGGCCCCGAGCCCGTTCGCCTGAGCCTTGTGCCCGGAATCCGTACAGCAGCCTGATAGCGCCGCGAACTGCAGTCTAGACACGCCCCGCAGCGCCGCCCGAAAACGGCCTTACCTGCACGCTCGCCAACGCCTAAATCTCGCCTCGGCGCGCAAACTCCGCGATGTGATCCGCCGCCCGGAATGCCAGGGCCTGGATAGTCATGGTCGGCTGTCCCCGACCTGAGGAGACAAAGCTGGATCCGTCACACAGGAAGAGGTTGGGCACATCGTGTGCCCGGTGATACCGGTCGACGACAGAAGTCGAGGGGTCGTCGCCCATACGGCAGGTCCCCAGCAGATGCACCTGGCCTCCGCGCGTCCCCACAGGCCGACTCCACATTCGGGTGGGATTCATGGCCTCGACAATCTCCCAGCAGCGGTCCACGAAGAACTCCTGCACCGCGATGTCATCCGGGTGGTCTTTCAGGGTGACGATCAGTCCCGGACGGCCGTAACGATCCAGGTTGTCCCGGTCCAGTACCAGGTTATTGGTCTCAACCGGGACGATGGTGGTGTGCCCGTTCACATCGATGGTGCGGTTGTAGTAGTGGCTCAATAGCCGCTTGTACTCCGCGCCCCATCGGGGCTGGTCCGGATGCAGGCCGTTTCGCGCAAAGCTGGCCGGCCCGAACTGAAAGCGGGCGTCCATTCCGCCTCCGCCCCAGAAACCGCGACGGGGATCCGTGTCGTAGTAGTCCCAGCAGATCTGGGTAACCTGGATACTCTTGAACTCGTTCATCGGCTCCTCGAACTGGCCGTACACGTGTACCTGACCGTTGTCGAGAATGTACTTGCCGACCACGCCGCTGGAGTTGGCGAGCCCGTCCGGGAATTGAGCCGAGTCGGACATCAACAGGAGCCGAGGGGTCTCGCACCCATTCGCGCAGACCACAGCCGCGCGGCATTCCTGGGCCACTTCGACGCCGTCCGCGTTGAAGTAGACCACCCGCGTGACGCGTCCCGAGGCATCAGTTTCTATGCGTGACGCCGTACACAGCGCCCGAATCTCGCAGTTGCCCGTGGCCTCCGCCTTCGGAATCATCGAGACGAGGGAGGACGACTTGGCATCCACCTCACACCCGTTCCCCATGCAGAAGCCACAGTGAATGCAGGATGACCGGCCGTCGTAAGGCTCGGAAAGGATGGCCATCGGGGCTGGCCCAGGGTGCAGGCCCAGCTTCTCGCATGCGTCCTTGAACAGGATGCCCGAGCTCTTGATGGGCATGGGTGGCATCGGGTACGGGCGGGACCGCGGCGGATCAAAATGATTCGCTCCCCCCGAAACGCCGACTTCCCAGTCCACCTTGGTGTAGTACGGTTCGAGGTCCGCGTAGGTAATCGGCCAGTCCTCGATGCCCGTGCCCGCAACCGGCCCGAACAGGCTCTTCTCGATGAAGTCGATTTCCCGGAATCGCCAGTAGTTGCCGGTGAAGTGCACGCTGGTTCCGCCCACCATCGGAAGGTATCCGAGCACGCCCCGCCGTTGGGGCTCCTCGTCGACCGACGTTCGGAAGGACTGCGGCGTATGGTTCTGGAGGCTTCCCAGGCCCCTGGCCTCGCGTCCGCCAATCTCATCATGGCGGAATCCCTCCGAGGTCAGGTAGGGTCCCTGCTCCAGGACCACCACGGAGAACCCCGCGGTCGACAGTTCCTTGGCCATCACGCCACCGGCTGCGCCTGAGCCGATGACGACGAAGTCCACCTGATCCTTGAGCGGGAAGCGCCGCATCAGTCGTCGATGACGGCTATGCACTCAATCTCGATCAGCGCGTTGGCCACCAGTTCGCTGACACCCACGGCACTTCGGGCCGGCGGGTTCTCCGGGAAGTACTCGCGGTAGACGTCGTTCATGGCGCCGTAGTCCGACATGTTGGTGAGAAAGACCGTGCACTTGACGATATCCGCCATGGTGCCGCCTTTGGCCTCGACCGAGGTCTTGATGTTTTCCATCGTCCTCCTGGTCTCAGCGGTTATGCCCTGCTCTCCGTCCCGGGACAGTCCGAGCTTGCCGGAGAGGTAAACCACGTCATCGACGCGGACAGCCTCGGAGAGTGGCGCGCTGCCTCCGAACGGATAGCGTTCAATGTCCGAGTCCTCGCCGTGGAGTGAGGCACAACCGGTCAGAAGGAGGGCCGCGGCCAGGCTAAGTAGCGTCGTTCTCATTGTGGTAGGGAGCGTCATAGTGTCCAAATGGGGGCAGCCAGGCATGCCGGTCATCAAAGCCGATGAGTTGCCAGCCCTGCTTGTCGCGGTTGCCACCATGCCTCGGGTGCGCAAACATCCCGTTCAGGGTGGCAGACCGCATGGCGCCGAAAAAATCGGTGTCCTGAATGGCCGTAGCCACGGCCAACTGGTCTTCGGGCGAAAGCGCCGAGAGCAAGGGGCTTCCGTATCCGGCTGCCGCCGCGGACAGCTCGGCCAGACCGGCCCTGAGTTCTTGAAGGCCATCCGGATCACCGGAGACCGCAGCGTCAACGAACCAGACCACGCCTGCTTCCCGGGCTCCCGGCCCGGTTTCATCAGAAGGCATGATCAGGGCCGTGAGCGCCTCGACTTCAGCCGCCTCAGATTCGGTCAGGGTGGAGAACCGTCCGGTGGCGCGATTGGAACACCCAAGATCAAATACGGATAGCGCGACAGGGGCACTCATCACGGCCCAGGACCCGCCGACTGCGGCGGCACTGGATTTCAGGAAAGTCCGTCTAGAGTTCAAGGCCTGGAGGGTTGTTCGAGCCGCAGAGTAGGTCGATTCGGGGCGTGGCCGCAAGAAAAAACTGCGGGCCCGACCTTGATTCAGGCCGGGCCCGCGGGTGGCGGCTCCAGAGGAACGGGTGGAGGCGCCGCGGTGGTGCGGATCCCTCAGGGGAGTCCACGATGACTAGTTGTGCAGCACCATGGATCGGGTGATCAGCACACCGGGTGCGGTCAAGCGGTAGAGATAGATGCCGCTTGCATGTCCATCGGCTCTCCATTCCACCTCGTGCCGGCCCGCCGCGGTGACCCCATTGACCAGGATCTCGACCCTTCGTCCGAGGGTGTCAAAGACCTCCAGTTGAACAAGACTGGCCTCAGGCACTGAGTAGACAATCCTGGTCGCGGGATTGAACGGGTTGGGATAGTTGCCCTCCAGTGCGAAGGCCTCGGGGACATCCGGAGATGGCTCGGCATGGGTTACGTAGGCGTTCTCGTACTCCATGCCGTCATTCCGGTAGTACATCCACTTCGGGTTGTTTTCGGTGCCCATCAGGACCGATATGATGGTCGTGTGCTCGGCGTCCGCGAAGTCCGAGAAGGCGGAGTTGAGGAGGTCCCGGGATGCGGTGGGCTGGATGGAGCCCGTATCCGCGATCGTGGGTGCGTTCACGGTTGAGGTGAACGTCCCGAACTCCAGATTCTGGAAGACCAATTCTCTCGGCGTCCCCACCATGAAGTCCACCGCGGGCCAGTACGGTGCCGCATGGAACATCCGGTAACCGAAGCCGACATAGGGCCAATCACTCGAAGCGCTGTTGTCCACGTAGAGTTTTGCCTCAAGGTCGTACCCGTATGGATTCATCGCGTCAGTCGGATCCAGATAGCCTGCCAGGATCGCGTGATTCTCGGTCCGCGAAGTGAACGTGACCGTCTCCTCCCAGATGGGATTGTCCGGGGAGGTGGCACCAGGCTCCGTGAGCGCAACCTGGACTGGAAGACCAGCCGTCAAGTCCAGGAACAGCGTACATCCGGTGTAGCGGAAGTCCGACTTCACCTTGAAGCCGTCCACCCATAGATCGACGGTCTCAAGCATCGGGTCAGCTGAGGCCCCGATGAACTGGACCTCGGCCGGCCGTTTCTCAATGGGGAAGTGCTCGACCTCACCGTTGGGATGCACCCACAACAGTTCCCCCTTGCGGCGGCCCGCGGCCGTCCCGTAAAGACCGGCCAGCACTTCGATGAACTGCTCGCCGCTGACAGAGCCGAAGTTCATGTTCATGGCCGAGAGGAGTCGAGGCCACGCTTTTCCGCTCTCCGTGGCATACCCGCTGTATCTGATGGCGGCCCCACCGATCATCGCGGAAAACTCGCCGTAGTCCACATCATTCCGGATGCGTTCATCAGCCGCTGTGGACCAGTCGATATACCAATCGATTGCCGGAGCATCCGTCATGGCATTAAACATCCGGACACGCATGTTGTATGGACTGGCTGTCTGACCGCCGACTCCAAAGGCCATGTCCAGATTGATGTCCCGACCTTCCGGAGTACCGGGCCAGCCGGCGCTCTCCGTCAGTCCGTGCAGGACCGCGTACCTGCTGGTCGTGGAGAGCGGATTGACGGTCCGAACCAGGACGGCCTCCTCCAGGTGGTCACCGTGTTTAACAACGGCTATTTCGGTTTCCTGGCCCCCCGGCACCTCGATGTACGGAGTGGCCTCTGCGTAACCGAGCTTTTCCACCCGCAGGACACCATCCACATAGATGGAGACGTCGTTGAGACTCAGGTCCGGCGACACATGAATGAACTGCATCTTGGCTTTTTGAGCCATCGCCGGGATGCTAATAAGTGTGATGGCGAGGAGCAGAATTCCTCGCTGGAAGTACCGCTTTTTCATGGCTGCCCTCATGGTTGATTCTGAAGGCAGCCTAGTAGTCGGAGAGCGCGGAATTGCGTCGAAAACGGTTCCGTTTGCGACACACCCCGGATTCTCGCTCAGTCTGGCTCTGCCCGGACCTCCGAAGGAGCCTGCCCAGTCAGATCTCGGTATACCCGGGAGAAATGGGAGGGCGAGCGGAATCCAACCATGTAGGAGATCTCCGAAACGGTGCCGGCATGTGCTCGGAGGAGCTGGGTACCCCTCTGAATCCGCAGGTGCCGGATGAGCTCGCCCGGCGACCGGTCCGCCGTCTCCTGGATGCGTCTCTCCAGCTGTCTCCGGCTGATCCCGACTTCGTCAGCGAGCCAGTCCACGCTGAAGGTGGAATCACCCAGGTGGTCCTCGATTACTGCCAGGACCTCCTGCAGGAACACCGCTTCCTTAGCAGTCACCGTCAC
>JABDJZ010000010.1 GCA_013003255.1 Rhodothermales bacterium | reverse complement strand
ATTGGCGACCGGCAGGACGTGCCCTGCGAAGAGATTCGCGGCCGGATCGTACTCGGGGATCAGAATGCCGGCCGGCTCTGGCGGCGACTTCAGTCGTGTGATGTCATGGGCGTTCTGGGATACTCGCTGGCTGACTACCTGCAACCGGAAGTGAACCAGACGTCCATCCAGTTCACTTCCATACCCTGGTCCACCGAACCCGGCTGGGCCATCGCACTTTCGTACGCGGCGCAGGCCGAACTCCGGCAAGCCCTGGCGGCTGGCGACGTGACGCTGAACGTGACTACCGACGTCGCCTGGACACCGGATGCCGAAGAGCTCACGGTGGTGGCCCACATTCAGGGAGAGACCCTGCCGGATGAGCAGTTCGTCTTCAGTGCCCACATCCAGGAGCCCGGCGCCAATGACAACGCATCGGGCGTTGGTGCACAGCTGGAGATGGCGCGGGTTGCCGCCGAGTTGGTCCGGCAGGGTGTCGTGTCACTCGATCGGAGCCTGGTTTTCCTGTGGGGGCAGGAGATTCGCTCCACGGCTCGCTACATCCAGCAGGACTCGACGCGCGCAACCGGGATCAAGTGGGGCATTTCCCTCGACATGGTGGGCGAGAACACCGAAATCACCGGTGGGACCTTCCTGGTTGAGAAAATGCCGGACCCGTCAGCGGTTTGGACTCGGGGTGATGACAGCCACACCGAGTGGGGAGGTCGCCCCTTGACGCTCGAGGAGATGATGCCGCATTATCTCAACGACTACATCCTGAATCGGGCCCGGGAGACGGCGCAGGACTCGCCCTGGCTGGTTGGAGCGAACCCCTACGAGGGCGGCAGCGACCACGTCCCGTTCCTGCGGGCAGACATTCCCAGCGTACTGCTCTGGCATTTTACCGATCAGTTCTACCACACGGATCAGGATCGAATCGACAAGGTGTCCGCGGAGGAACTCGCGCGCGTCGGCCGAACGGCCCTGGTGGCTGCGCTGGGCCTGCTCTCGGCAGATGCGACCTCGACCACAGGCATCCTGCAAGAAGTTGAGCGGGCCGCCGAAGACCGGTTGCGGGTGGAGGCCCTGCTGGGCCGGAGCGCCGTTGCTGAGGGTGCATCGATCGAGTCGCAATTGGAGATCATCGACGCCTGGACGGACTGGTACCTCGCCGCATTCCAGTCACTGCGCGATCTGGAGCCAACGGTCACGCTTCCCGACACCGTCATTATCGGGGCTGGGGATGGGCTCTATATGCTACGCCACCGGCTGATCGAGTCCTTCTAGGCGCGCTCGGACAACTCGGCCCAACGCTCCACGTCCTGATCCAGCGACCGGGTCAATTTTCCGAGTTCCTCGGACAACTGGGCCACGGCCTCAAAATCATCAGGCCGGGCATTCAGCGCCTGCTCGATGGCGGCCATCCGCGCTTCGGTCTGCTCTATCCGGGCCTCGGTTTCCTCCAGTTCGCGCTTTTCCTTGAAGGAAAGCTTGCCATCGGCCCGGCCCTTTTTTCTGGAGCCGGTAGGCGAGGATGTGGCGTCGCCGGCTGCCGCTGCACGCGCGGACTCTTTGCGTTCTCCCTCCCGGCGCGCCTCCTCGGCGCGCGCTGTCTCCTCGGCCGCCTGACGCTCGATGAACGCGCTGTAATCGCCCGGAAACTCGCGGATCGCGCCACCGGGACCGAAATGCAGGATGTGGTCCACGGTGCGATCCAGAAACCAGCGGTCGTGCGACACGGCGATGAGCACACCCTCGAACGTGTCCAGATACTCTTCCAGCGCCGCCAGGGTCGGGATGTCCAGATCGTTGGTAGGCTCATCAAGCAGGAGGACGTTGGGGGCCTCCATCAGCACCAGGAGGAGATGCAGCCGACGCCGCTCTCCGCCGGACAGCTTCGCGACGGGCGTGTACTGTACCGCCGGCGGAAACAGAAACCGCTCCAGCATCTGGCTCGCGGAAATCACGGAGCCGTCCGCCGTACGCACGCTCTCCGCAACCTCGGTGACCGTATCAATGACCCGGAGTTCGTCCTTGAGCGGCCGTCCCTCCTGGTCAAAATACCCGATGACCGTGGTGGCGCCGCGCCTCACTTCGCCCTCATCCGGGGTCAGCCTGCCGGCGATCATCTCCAGGAGCGTGGTCTTTCCGGATCCGTTGGGACCGATGATCCCGATTCGGTCCACCCTGGTGAACGACTTCGAATAGTTTGAGACCACCGCCAGCCCGTCGTAGTGCTTGGAAACCCCATCGAGGTCGATGACCTGGTTGCCGAGCCTCGTGGACGCGGCCGAGAGCGCCAGACTGGCGTCAGGGCCGGACTTTGCCGATTCCTGGAGGGCCTCCGCCCGTTCCACCCGGTACTTGGCCTTCGAGGTTCTGGCTTTGGGCCCCCTCCGCAGCCACGCCAACTCGCGACGGGCCAGGTTCTGGCGCGTCCGTTCGGTGGCCTGGGCCAGGCGCTCCTGCTCCTCCTTGAGTTCCAGGTAGCGCGAGTAGTTGCCTTCGTACTTGGTAACCCCGCCAGGGTGCACCTCAAGCATGCGGTTGGTCACCCGGTCCAGGAAGTAACGGTCATGTGTCACAAGCAGCAGCGCCCCGGAGTAACGGGAAAGCCAGGACTCCAACCAGGCTATCGTGCCCGTGTCCAGGTGGTTGGTGGGCTCATCCAGAAGGAGCAGCTCCGGCTCGATAAGCAACGCCCGCGCAAGCGCCACCCGTTTTCGCTGACCACCTGACAGTGTCTCTACCCGGGCTCCGAAATCGTCCAGACCCAACCGGTCCAGGATGGCCCGGGCGCCGGCCTCTCGATCCCAGCCACCGGTCACGTCCAACTGGTGGCTCAGATTCGTGACGGTGTCGAGGACCGATTGATCTCCCTGCCCGAGGCGGTGCGTGGCCTCTTCGTAATCGTGGAGCAGGCGAAGGGTTGGGTCTCCTCGATCAAACACGGCGTCCAGGACCGAGTGCCCCGGCTCGAACTCGGGGTTCTGGGGGAGAAAGGCCACCCGGGCCCGGGCCGGGATCATGATTCGCCCCCCATCCGCAGTCTCCTCACCGGACACGATCCGCATGAGCGTGGACTTTCCGGACCCGTTGGCTCCGATGAGCCCCATCTTCTCGTCATCGCCCAGTCCAAACGTGACCGATTCGAGAAGTGGCTTCATTCCGAAGCTCTTGCGCAGGTCTTCTACGGTGAGGATGTTCATCAGGCGGGTGTTGGACTGGACCGGAAGCTTAAGCGCGGACAGGGGCTCGGTTCGAGAACCGGGCGAGAATCCCGTGGCCACTATCCGTCTTTTGCAACGATGAGTCCGGCCATCCGTTACTATTGCAGTGAACACAATGGCAGGTTATTGATGGGCTCCAGCGGACGGACATACAATGAGCGTGAGATCGGGGCCCTGATGAAGCGCGCCACCGAGCTGCACGAAAGCTCCGTCGGCACATCGAACCGGCACCTGTCCCTGGAGGAAGTTGAGACGCTGGCTGCTGAACTGGGGCTTCCCGCAGCCCATGTAAGAGAGGCGGCCCTTGAGTTGGAGCACGGAGAGCCAGATTCGGGACGTCGTGGTCTTTTCGGTGGCCCTTTCGTGATCGATGAAACCCGCGTCGTTGCGGGTGAGGTCAGCGATTCGATCTGGGAAGACGTCGTGCTTGATCTCAGGCAGTTCACCGGAAGGACGGGCCAGACCAGCCTTGTGGGACGCGCCCGGGAGTGGTCACACTACATCGGCGAGGGTGACGAGGGCATCAATTTCACTCGGATCAAGGCCATGGTCCGCCCCAGAGATGGTCAGACCTCCATCCATCTGAGAAAGCAGTTCAGTGGGGTTGCCATGTGGTATCCGATCGTGCTGGTGCCGATGGTCTCGCTCATGCTGGCCGTCACCAACGCATTTCCGGGGCCAGAGGTCGGCATTGCCTCGTTGGCTGCGGTGGCCGCGTCCATGGTGCTGGTTCGATCCCTGATTGTGTCATGGTCCGACCGTCAACGGGAGAATCTAAAGGGCCTCGCGGATCAGATGCGCGCGGCAGCGTCCAATCAGGACGGAGCCGAGGTGGCCTCGGCTGGCAGGACGGTCGTCGCTCCAGCCGCGGCTTCGGCCGGCGCTGCAACTGAGGTCGCAACCGCGCCGGCCACAACCGTCGCCGCTCCCGTCCTCGAGGTGCCCGATGAAGACGAAACCGCCGAAGGCGCTGTCCGGCACGACCGGACCCGAGTGTCATGAATCGCGCGGAGTCAGGGGCCGGACAGCTTCCAATCGCGGGAGCACTCCTTCCCCTGGCCTACGTCCTGCACCTTGGTGAAGAGATCTGGACCGACCTGCTCCTCTGGACCGGCGAGACCCTCGGCCGCGCAATTCCGCTTGACCGGTTCATAGCCATCAATGCAACGGCGCTTGTCCTCTTCATTGTCGGGACCGTTGCGGCGTACCGCTTCCATCGCGCCGGGTGGTTCCCCGTGGCACTGGCGGCAACTCTCGCTGCCAATGGTGCGCTCCACCTCCTTGCCGCGATGGCTTTCGGGGGATACGCTCCCGGAATGATCACCGGCACCGTGCTATCACTTCCGCTGGGCGTACTCGTTCTGCGATCCAGCCGCGCCCAACTGTCGCAAAGCATCTTCGTGCGTGCCGTGGTTGCTGGACTCGCCTTCCACGCCCTGGTGTCGGCCGTGGCTTTTGCGTGATCCTGATGCTTCTGCAAACGCTCCGGCCTCGCGCGGGGTCATCTTGTATGCCCCCACTTAACACTTCCCTGGCATGAAGGCATTTCTGCTTATCGCTCTACTGGCCACCCAAGCCGTGCAGGCTCAATCCACACAGGATCTCCTGCATGGAGCAGAGGCCGCTCTGGCCTCGAGCTTGCCCGAATTGGTGAGCATCAGGCACGACCTGCACCGCAATCCGGAGCTCTCCGGCCAGGAGGTTCGAACGGCCGGCATCGTGGCCGAGCATCTTGAGGCGCTCAGCTTCTCTGTGCGTCGTGGAATAGGCGGACACGGCGTAGTGGGCGTGCTGGAAGGGGGCAGCCCAGGACCGACCATTGCATTCCGTGCAGACATGGACGCCGTGCGATCGAGTGCGCCTGATCCGGTCTCCTATGCAAGCCAAGTCCCGGGTGTGCGTCATATCTGCGGCCACGACATCCACACGGTAGTGGGCCTGGCGGTAGCCAATGCTGCGGCGGCCGTCAAGGACGAGATGGCCGGTGCTGTCATGCTGATCTTCCAACCCGCCGAAGAGACGGCCTCGGGCGCCAACGCCATGCTCGCTGACGGCCTGTTCGGTGACCGAATGCCGGACGCCATACTGGCCCTGCATACGGCCCCCTACCCAGTGGGCACCGTTGCCACGACTGCCGGCGGAATGATGGCCTCTCGAACAAACCTGGTCGTTGAGGTCTCTGGACCCGGTCGGCGCGAGACCGCGACACGCGTGGCGGCTGCCGTCGACGGGCTGGGGACGGTCACGCAAGCGCTGCAATCGGCGGCCAAGGACGATGTCCTGGTGCAGCGCCGTGGCGGGCCCACTACGATTCGAGCCCAGATCATGACGGCCGATGCGGCCACCCTGGAATCGCTCCCCGAACGACTCAACCGTGCTCTGGCTGGAATCGAAGCCTCCGACGTGTCCATTCGGCCTCAGTTTGACCTCGCGGCCATCGCCGGCGTGACCAACGACAGTGCACTGGTTGCCCGGTCCCGTGCGGCCCTGTCCGCTCTGGCTCCCGATATCATTGTGGCTCCGATCACCCAGGTGATCCCGGCATTCAGTGAGGACTTCGGATCGTTTCAGCGGCACGTTCCGGGGATGATGTTTTTCCTGGGGGTCAGCAACCCGGAAAATGGCATAAGGGGAATGCCCCACGCCCCGGATTACGTGGCCGATGACGGCGCCATTGCGGTTGGCGCGCGAACCATTCTGACCAGCCTTCTGGCGGAGATGCATCACCGACAAGGCGGTTACTGAGGGCTGGCCCCATCCCTGGCGAGCGAACTTTCGCTGGCTGAAAAGGTCCAACGGAAGCGCTTCCCATTCCGTATCAGATGCCCATGCAGCCCAAAGCCTACCAGCCCGTCCACCCCATCCGCTTTGTCACGGCGGCCAGCCTTTTTGACGGGCACGATGCTGCAATCAACATCATGCGCCGCATCCTGCAGGCCAGCGGCGCAGAGGTCATCCACCTCGGACACAACCGGTCTGTTCGTGAGGTTGTGGATACCGCCATCCAGGAGGACGTTCAGGGCATCGCCATCTCATCCTACCAGGGAGGACATGTCGAGTATTTCAAGTACATGCATGACCTCCTCGAAGAGGCTGGCTGTGGGCACATTCGCATTTATGGGGGTGGCGGCGGCGTAATCGTCCCCGCCGAAATCGAGGAACTGCACGCCTACGGAATCGCGCGCATTTTTTCGCCCGAGGACGGCCTGTCGATGGGTCTCCAGGGTATGATCAACCTTATGCTGGAGGAATGTGATTTCCCGCTGACAGGTCAACGTGACGGCTCGTCCCTGGGTACCCGAAGTGCGCGGGTGATGGCCCGGCAGCTCACCGCTGTCGAAGCCGAAGCCATGGAATCCGCGGGCCAGGTGCCCGCCGGAGAAGGCGATGGCGGGGTCTCGCTGGGCATCACGCTGAAACCCGTGCCGACGATTGGTATCACGGGGACCGGTGGCGCCGGCAAGTCCACACTGACTGACGAGATTGTCCGGCGCTTCCTCAACGATTTCGAGGACATCGAAATAGCGGTCATCTCGGTGGATCCCACTCGGCGCAAGACCGGTGGGGCTCTGCTGGGAGACCGCATCCGGATGAACTCCATCTACGGGGAACACGCGGACCGCGTATACATGCGCTCCTTTGCGACGCGCCAGGCCCACCGCGCTACGTCCAAGGCGCTCCGGGACTCGCTCGCCGTCTGCAAGGCCGCCGGCTTCGATCTGGTCATTCTCGAAACGGCGGGGATCGGACAGTCGGATACGGAGGTCACCGAACTGGTGGATCTCTCGATCTACGTGATGACCCAGGACTACGGCGCCTCGACCCAGCTTGAGAAGATCGGCATGCTGGACGCGGCCGATGCCGTGGTCCTGAACAAGTTCGAAAAGCGTGGGAGCGCCGACGCATTACGAGACATTCGCAAACATATCCAGCGTAACCGGGCAGCCTTCCACGAGGACCCGGCCACGATGCCCGTTTTCCCGAGGATGGCCTCGAAGTTTAACGATTCGGGGGTAAGCCGACTCTACCTGGC
>JABDJZ010000601.1 GCA_013003255.1 Rhodothermales bacterium | reverse complement strand
GATCCGGTCCTCTCGCTCGGAATCCTCTACGATCTGGAGGAGCACCCCGGGAGCACGCTCTGTGTGGACCGTGACCTGACTATCCGGTACCTGAACCCGGCCTGGTACCAGTTCATGGATGTCACGGGACAGGTGACGGACTTCGACATGGGGACGGGTCTCTGCGACGGATACAGGGAGCGTGAAAAGACCTACTTCACGGCTGCCCTGAATCGTGTATTCAGGGAGCGACGGTCCCTGAGTCTGGATTATGAATGCGCATGCCGCGATGCCTATCGGTTGTTTGAGCTGAATGCGGCTCCGCTGGGCAAGGACTTCCTTGTGATTCGTCACATCCTCAGATTCACGCTGCCCCATCTCCCCCAGCCGTCGGGTCAGGTGCCCGATGCCGACTCGGTCAAGGAGCAGTGCCCCCAGTGCCTCCGATTCCGCGCTGCGAACTCGGAGTCCTGGCACTGGATCAACGAATGGGTCCCTGATCCACCCGAGGGCGTTGAGGTGGGACTATGCCCGACCTGTACCGCCGACTACCGCCCGGGCGTCCCTATCTGACTCACGGGAGCGGATTGAGTACTGCGTCCGCCGTGAATCCCGAAGCTCCTCCGAATCCTGTGGACATCTGCGTCAGCGTGAACGATTGGATGGTCTCGGCGTCGGTCAGGTTGGACGTGGTCTGGCCGAGCAGGGTGATTCCGTTGCCCATGTAGAAGTCTACCTCGGACTCAACCGTGGCCGCCGCCAGGAAGTCCGCCGCAGTCACGCCGATGGTTGAAGTCAGGTTGACCACCATCGGGAAGAAGACCAGGTTCGGACGAATCGGATCGGTAAAGTCACGGATGGCTTCAATGACCGCCGGGTTTGATGGCCGGGCGCTGGTGAACGCACTCGTGTCCAGGTCAAACCAGAAGAACTGGCCTCCCCCCATGTCCAGGAGCTTGTCACCACGGACCATGCCGTTGACGGATGCCATGGCCACGCGGACCGTACGCGGCGTCCCGTCATCCTGATCGTAGAAGAAGTCGGCGTACCCGAACAGCGGGTGCACACGCTCGACCGTTCCGTCCGCCAGGGTGGGCTTGATGTCGATGAACTCGTTGACCGGATCGTGGTCGACCAGGTCGAAGGGGAGCAGCGTGGCGGATGTGGGGGCGATGTCCGGCCGACCGTCGCCAAAGACCACGATGCCATCATCCGGGGCCGGATCGATGGGAAACACCACGGACAGAATCTCGCCGGAGACGTTGAAGGGCGTTACCAGATAGTCGGTGCCGCCGGAGGCGCTCTTGACCGCGTGCCCTGCAGCCTTCCCAGCGCTGCCCCTCGTGGCCAACGAGGAACTGGTGAGCACGGTCGTGGCCTGCACGCCGTCACCGTGTCCGTGATGCGGCTCTTCATCCCCGTGGTTCACCACGTCGCAGGCGGTCAGCAGTAGAGCGAGAAGCAGGGTGAGTCCTTTGTGTGTCATGGCGGAGCCTCCAGAATGTCGTTGGTTATCAACGCGACGGGAGGCGCCTTGAGGGGCCACGGGCTCAGCCGGCCCAGTCGGGCACCACGCCCGCCTGGACGCCGAAGACCCACATCACGAGCGTATAGGCTGCAGCCGTAAGCAAAACGATGAAGCACAGGTTCAGCCAGAAGCCGGATCGGGCCATCTGGGGAATCGTGACACGCTCGCTGCCAAACACAATGGCATTGGGCGGAGTGGCCACCGGCAGCATGAAGGCACAGCTGGCTGACAGCACCGCCGGAATCGCCAGCAACATGGGGTTCTGGCCGATTCCGATGGCCATGGCGGCAATCACCGGAAGCAGCGTCGCCGTGGTGGCGGCATTGCTGGTCAATTCGGTAAGGAATACCACCAACACGATCACCACCAACAGAATGAGGATCACCGGCAATCCGCCCAGCCCGGCCAGGGACTCCCCGATCCACGTGGACAACCCTGTTCGCGTGAACGCACCGGCAAGACTCAGGCCGCCGCCGAACAGCAGCAGGGTGCCCCAGGGGACTCGCGTGGCCGTCTTCCAGTCCATCAGGAACTCGCCCTCGCGAAAGTCTGAAGGGATGACAAAGAGCGCGACGCCGGCGGCCATCGCAATCCCCGCATCGGAGAGGCTGGGAACGATGTTCAACAGCAGCGGCCGTGTTACCCAAAGGAGCGCCGTCACCGCGAACACGAAACCCACCAGCCACTCCTGTTTCGACACCCGCCCCATCGCCGCCAACTCGGCACGGACCGATTCCGCCGCGCCCTCGACCGGCCGGCTGCTCAAAGGGTACGTGAACCGTGTCAGGACCACGAAAGCAAGCGGTAACCCGACCGCTACAATCGGAAGGCCGACGCCGAGCCAGTTCGCGAACGAGAGCGTGACTCCGTACTCGCTGGCCATGAACCCGGCCAGGAGTGCGTTGGGTGGCGTCCCTACCAGCGTCGCCATGCCGCCAATGTTGCAGCCGTAGGCCAGACCCAGAAGCAAAGCCACCTGGAAATTCCCGCGCTCCCCTCCGGCCCCGGCCACCTGAACCACCGAGAGCGCGACGGGGAGCATCATCAGGGCCGTGGCCGTGTTGCTGACCCACATCGAAATGAGCGCGGCAGCCAGCATGAAGCCCCCGACGAGTGCGGCGGGGCCGGTCCCCACCCGGGCTATGACATTCAGGGCGATGCGGCGGTGCAGGTTCCAGCGCTCCATGGCCAGCGCGATCAGGAATCCGCCCAGAAACAGGAAGATGATGGGGTCGGCGAAGGGCGAGGCCGTCTCGCGCATGCTCCCGGCATCAACGAGTGGGAAGAGCACCAGCGGCAACAGCGCCGTAGCCGGTATCGGGATGGCTTCCGTCATCCACCACGTGGCCATCAGCCCGGCGATGCCGGCGGTCATCCATGCCGCCGCTGTCATGCCCTCCGGTGCAGGAAGGATGAGCACGATCAGCAGGAAGACTGGCCCCATGACGAAGCCGCGAACCTGGGTCGGCGCAAACCCGGCCATCAGTCGGCCTCTACGCTGTCATCAATGTTCAGAGCCGGCCCGACGCCCTCCGGCTCGCGAATCGACTGGATCAGCTCCTGTACCGTCTGGTCCGGTGCCGGGAAGAAGGGCGTAAGCCCCAGCGTTACGGCGAAGTTCACCAGCATGCCCACTGTCCCGATCCCCTGCGGTCCGATCCCGAATGCCCACGAGGACATGCCTCCGTAGACGCTGCCAAGGATGTAGAACGCCGTGAAACTGATTCCGGCGATCATGCCCGCCACAGCCGGTACCGTTCCGACACGCACGGAGAAGATGCCCAGCACGATGACCGGGAAGAAGCTGGATGCGGCCAGACCGAATGCAAACGCCACGACCTGGCTCACGAATCCGGGCGGGTATATCCCCAGAATGCCCGCGATGATCACCGCCACGCCGATCACTCCGCGGCCCACCAGCAGGCGACGCTCCTCGGATGCCTTGGGGTTGATCATCCGGAAATAAAGGTCGTGCGCCACACTGGAAGAAATCACCAGCAACAATCCGCTGGCCGTAGACAGCGCCGCGGCCAATCCTCCGGCAGCTACGAAGGCGATGATCCATCGCGCCAAACCGGCCATCTCCGGCGTGGCCAGCACGATGATGTCCCGGTCCGGGCCACTCAGCCCGGCCTGCCGCAGGACCACCCGGCCGTCCTCGCCGCCGTTGCCCCTCAGCCATTGGGCATGCCGTTGCTTGAGCTCGCCGATGGCCGCCGTGGACATGGCACCGCTTCGAAAGATCTCGTTGCGCTCATCGCCTGTGTAGGCCAGCGTGCCATCGCCGTCATCCATCCACAGGATGAGGCCGGTCTGCTCCCAGGTTTCGAACCATGCCGGCAATTCCGACGCGGTCTTCCCGTGCAGGCCGTCCAGCATGGCATAGCGAGCGAAGCCCCCGATGGCAGGGGCCGTCAGGTAGAGCAGGGAGATGAACAGAAGGGCCCAGAACGCACTCCAGCGGGCCGCGGATACGCTCTTAACCGTGTAGAAGCGGACGATGACGTGGGGCAGCCCTGCCGTTCCGGCCATGAGCGCCAGGGTTACACAGAACACATTGAGCTTGTCCCACGAACCAATGAATGGCTCGGTGTAGCTGGAGAACCCGAGATCCGCGTGGATCTGGTTCAGCTTCTCGAGGAGCAGGGTCCCCTCTTCCGAGAGGGCGCTTCCCAGTCCGACCTGTGGGATGGCGCTTCCGGTGAGATCCAGGCTGATGGCGATGGCCGGAGTCAGGAATGCCGTGATCAGGACCCAATACTGCGCGACCTGAGTCCAGGTGATGCCCTTCATGCCGCCGAGGGTGGCGTAGACGAAGACAATTCCCACGCCGACGTAGACCCCGACGGCGACGTCTACCTCGAGGAACCGGGAGAAGACAATCCCCACACCCCGCATCTGCCCGGCCACGTAGGTGAAGCTGACGAAGACAGCACAAATGACGGCCACCAGGCGTGCCGTGTCACTGCGGTATCGATCGCCAATGAAATCGGGGACGGTAAAGTGTCCGAATTTCCGCAGGTAGGGCGCCAGAAGCAGGGCCAGCAGGACGTAGCCGCCGGTCCATCCCATCAGGTACATCCCGCCCGCGTAGCCAAGGGTCGAGATCAGGCCCGCCATGGAGATGAACGATGCGGCGCTCATCCAGTCCGCCGCCGTGGCCATCCCGTTGGCCGCCGCCGGAATACCCTGCCCGGCCACGTAGAAGCCCTTCGTATCGCGCACACGCGCCAGCCAGGCAATGACCAGGTAGAGGGTGAACGTGACGCCGACGAACAGGAAGGTCCAGGCTTTGATGCTCATGCCCCGCCTCCCGCGCGCTCACGCTCCAGGTCCTCGTGATGCTCCCGGTCCAGGCGGTTCATCAGCAGGGCATAGACCAGGATCAGGATGACGAAGACAATGATGCTCCCCTGCTGGGCAAACCAGAACCCGAGCGGGTAGCCCCCCAGCGACCACTGGTTCAGCGTGTCCGCAAACAGCACACCCGCACCAAGCCCGGCCGCGGCCCAGATCAGGAGAAGAACGGCCATGATGCGAAGGTTCTTCCGCCAGTAGGAGTGGGCGGCCGTTTCCTTGGCGCCGTCCGGCGCATGCGGTGGAGGCATGGGGGTGTTCCCGGTTATCTTGGGCCAAGAAGTAACGACCTGCCGCGGCACGGCACAACCTCACTCCCCGACTCCTCCATGGCGAACAAACCTCACGCAAGCACCGGCACGGACATCGACGTTTTCTGGGATGGCAGACTCTGCATCCACGTCGAGGAGTGCGTGCGGGCCCACAGCGAGGTATTCGAGAAAGGGCGCAAGCCCTGGGCCATGCCCGATGCCGGCCCCGCCGAGGAGGCCGCCGAGGTCTGCGAACGCTGCCCAACGGGAGCCATGACGTACGTTCGCAAGGACGGCGGGCCGCAGGAGTCAGCGCCGGACGTCAACACCGTCGTGATCGCCAACGACGGTCCCCTGTACCTCAGCGGAGATCTGGAAATCGAAGGCGCCGGCGAGAACATGGAGGGCGTGTCGTTTCGGGCGGCGCTCTGCCGCTGCGGCGAATCGTCGAAGAAGCCCTTCTGCGACGGCAGCCATGCCAACGCGGAGTTTGCCGATTCCGGTGCCGTGGGGAACGCTTCGCCCGGAGCGGAAGGCACTGGCGGTCCACTCTCGGTCAAGCTGGCCAAGGACGGCCCGCTCCTGCTGGCAGGCAACTTCCGTCTCGTGACCGGTCCCGGGCGCGTGGCCTGGGAAGGATCGAAAGCGGCGCTCTGCCGGTGCGGAAAGTCGGCCAACAAGCCCTTCTGTGATGGCACGCACAAGGCGGCCGGGTTCAAGTCGGACTAGGTGGTCCCGCCTACCGAATCAGCGACATCGTGCCCGTGGTGGCCACACCCTCGCCTGACAGACGGTAGAGATACGTCCCGGCCGGGAGGCTCTCGGCGTCAAAGGTCACCTCGCGGCGCCCCTGCGGCAGCCACTCGTCCAGCAACAGGCGGACTTCGCGTCCCTGCACGTCAAACACGGCCAGCCGGAAGGCGCCTTCGCGACCGATCTCCAGCTGAATCGTGGTCCGTCCACTGAAGGGATTCGGGTAGTTGCTCACCGTGAACTCAGACCCGGGCACGTCATCGGCGCGGTTTCTGGACGGAAGCACCACCAGTTCCACGGGAATGCTGACCTGGGTTTGATAGTAGTCGTTGGCAGCGAACACGTACTCACCGTTGTAGCGCCCCGGCTCGAGTCCGCGGGCCGAGACCGTGAATCGGACGTCTGCCGTTCGGCCGCCGCGGATGCGCTGGTTGTCCATGCCCACCATCCAGTCGCCCCCAAATCCATCCGACGCGCGTGATGACCAGCGGATGTCACGATTGCCAGGGTTGCGCACCCGTCGTTCGGCATAGCCGGCCTCACCCTCGGTCACCGTGATGACCATCGGCGAATCGTCAATCTGCAGCGGTACTGCGTGCACGTAGACAGTCTCAACGGTGCGCAGACTCCGCTCCGAAGGACCCGCCACCACCTGCCATTCTCCTTCCGTAACCCGGCACCGCCCGCCCAGGCTGACCTCGTCGCGGCGGATTCGATGCGGGGAGGTCTCGGCAAACGGATCCGGGTAGCTGCCGAGTGATTCGACCGACTGTGCTTTCCGGGGATCGATGGACATGGGCACCTGTTCAGCCACCGCCATGCCTGCCGCACGGCTTACGGCATCACGGGGCATGGTCAGCGGGGCGACCTCGGCCAGGCATAGGGTGTCCCCGTTTCGCAACCATACGTCGACGGGGTGATCCCAAAGGCCTTCTGTGCCGAAGCTCCCTGACGCGCGCCAGACCTGAAGGTCCAGATTGATGCTCTGACCAAACCCGACCTCGGCCGGGACACCGGCGACTGCCAGACGGGCTTCGCCGCTTCGGACATTGAAGGGCTCCGGCACTTCGATCCAGGAATCGCTGGACACGTCATAGGCTGCAGCATGCCAGGGGCCCGCGTCCAGGCAATCCACCAGATGGGCCGTCTCCTGAAGCGAGACTGTCGTTCGACCGGCGCCCGGAATCACGATTGATGCGTCACTGAGTCGGCAGTCTTCTTCGCGACTGAATTCCCGGTCCCGCGAGAAGAACAGTTCGAACCGCGCCGGGCGGTCTTCCGTGACCGGATTGAAGACCTCAAAGTCCATTGCAAAGGCCAGATCCAGCGTCCCTTCGCGTTCTCCGGCCAGCACGGCACCGCGCCATCCGGCGTCTACCGTTCCCACTCCCAGTCGGGATGAGGCGCCCATCGTACCCGCCGAGTCCAGCGTCAGAAGCCCTGCCTGCCCCGCCCAGATCGAGACCACGGCAAGCAGGACCACGGTCGACAAACCGGTGGCGATGAGTATGCGTCTGCGACGGCGCTGGAATCTTGACATGAATGGGGCGGACCGGATCCGCGGGGAGGATTGAATACCCAAACTACACCCCTGCAATCGGAGGGTTGGACCGGGTTGCACCCTTTGTCGGGGCGGCCCCATCTTTCGGCACCCAACAGGCCCTCAGTTGCAGCAGACCTTCGGACGTGATTTCGCAGAATTGACCCGGGTGTTCAACCTGATGGATGCCTTCTCCGCCCAACAGGAGTTGGGTCCGAGCCTTTCGTTCCCATTGACGATGGCCGTGGAGGAGCTCTTCACCAATATGGTCAAGTACAACGCCGAAGGCGGCGCCATCGAAATAGAGTGCACCGGCGGGCCGGAGCGTGTACAGATACGCCTTCTGGATCGGGACTCGGCGCCGTTCGATGTGACCGAGGATCGGCAGGTTGACACCTCGGCGTCGTTGCATGAGCGCACGCCCGGCGGCCTGGGCCTTCATCTCGTCCAGAAAATGATGGACGAATTCCACTATGATCACAAGGACCGGGTGACTGACATCCGGATCGTCAAATACCGCTGACCGATGCTCGAGATTTCCAAGGCCGACGAATCCACTGTGCTTCTCAAGGGGCGCATGGACGCTTCGCAGGCCGATGCCGCTCATGAAGTCATGGATGCTCTGACAGGGACCTGCACCGTGGACTTTGCCGGGCTGGAGTACATTTCGAGTGCCGGCCTCAAAGTCCTCTTGGCCACCCAGCAGCGGCTCTGGGAGTCCGGTGGGGAGATTGTCCTCCAGGGCATGACGCCCCACGTCCGGATGGTCTTTGACCTGGCCGGATTCGACAGCGTGTTCAAGATCTCCTGATGGCCTCTTCGAAACCTGAAGTTTCGTTTTCCAACTCCTGCTCACCAACCGTGTAGTTGATGAAAAGTCGTACGGACGCAACCGATGCAGAAATCGTTCAAGAGTGCCTGGCCGGTGACCGGAATGCCTTCGGCGTTCTCGTGGACCGCCACAAGCGCGTCATTTTCAATGTCGCGCTGCAGATGCTCAAGAACCGGGATGACGCAGAGGATGCGGCTCAGTGCGTATTCATTCGAGCCTATGAACGTCTCGGGTCCTACAAGCCCGAGTACAAGTTCTTCAGTTGGATCTATCGCATGACGGTCAACGAATCCCTGAACCGCATCCGCGGTCGCCGCGAAACCACCGAGTTGCACGAGTCCATGCTGGTCTCGCAACCCGAAGAGGCCACCAAGGCCACCACCGATGCCGATCTGGAGGACCGGATTGGCGAGGCCATGATGGATCTCACGCCCGAGGATCGGGCACTGATTCTGCTTCGGCACTATCAGGAAATGCCCTATCGGGACCTCGGCTACGTGTTCGAGATCCCGATCAAGACCGTCAAGTCGCGGCTGTTCACGGCTCGTCGTCGCCTCTGCGAGATCTGCCGTCAGCGCGGCATCACCCCGACCGGAGGTCTGGCATGAGCGACGCAAACACAGTCGACCGTTTCGAGACCCTCATCCAGGGCCAGATTGACGGCGTCATCAGCGATGCCGAGGCGCAGGAACTGAAGGACCTTTTGGCTGCCGATGCATCCCTGGCCGAGCACGCCGAGGCCTACCATCAGATGGTGGGGCTGGTCAAGGGCATGCCCTTGCAGGATCCCTCGGCGGACTTCACCAACCGCGTGATGGCGGCCATTCCGCAGCCCGAGATGAGTGCGGCCTCCCTGGCGGCGCGTTCTGCGGGGCGTGCTGCAGATCGCGCGTCAACGGCACGCGGCTCATTCTTCGGGACGCGTTTTCGTCTGGCCTATGCCTTTTCAGCCGTCGCGATGCTGGCGGTAGCAGCCATCTTCGTCTTCCAACTCGCCGACTTTGACCCTCAAGGTGCGACAGGAACGATTGTCTCCACGCCTGACGCCGTCCAGGAGGTCACGGTGGGTAGCGCAGAACTGATCATATCCCCAACGGAGACGGGCCGCCAGATCCAGGCCATCGTCCCGCTTGATCTGATACTCGACATCGAAGTCACCGGCACTTTGGCCTCCGAGGAATTCGCGCTCAGCGCCGAACGTCCGCTCGGGCTCCCCGGACGCGATGAGGCCTATGTGATTCGCCTGACCGGATCCGGGGACATGATGACCACCCTTCGCTCCGAGTTGGGCGAGATCGCCAAGAAGTCGATCGAAATCAAATAGCATGGTAGGACTCCACGCCGCGGCCTCGTTTCTCCCGGTTCTCCTGTTCCTGGTGATTCTCCGCTCCGTGGACCCCTACCGACTGGTCAATCTGCGTTCGCTGGGTGCTGCGCTGGTGGGTGGATGTGGCGCGGCCGTGCTCGCCTACTTTGCCAACTCGGGCGTTCGCGAGGCCCTCTCGCTTACCGACCTGGCACTGTCCCGGTACGCCGGTCCACTGATCGAGGAGATCTTAAAAGGCGGCGTAATTGGAATCCTGCTCTGGCGGAATCGAGCCGGATTCCTGGTCGATGCAGCGATTCTCGGCTTTGGTGTCGGCGCCGGGTTTGCGGTGGTTGAGAACCTCTACCTGATTACGACGCGTGACTTTGACCTGGCCACCTGGATTGTTCGTGGCTTCGGGACGGCCATCATGCATGGCGGCGCCACCACGGTCTTCGCCATTCTGACCAAGATGATGGAGGAGCGAAAGGGCCGCGTTACATGGCACGGTCTGCTTCCGGCACTGGTGGCCGCCTTCGTCATCCACTCCGCCTACAACCACTTCGTGCTCCCGCCGCTGATCTCAACCGCCGTGATTGCGCTGTCAGTGCCCGTTCTGGTGGGCGTGATTTTCAGCCGGAGTGAGGCCGCCACCCGCGCTTGGATCACTGACGGATTCGATGCCGATCAAGAGGTGATCCGCCTCTTGGAGACCGGGGTGCTGTCGGACAGTCGGGTCGGCGAGTACCTGAGCGAATTGAAGGCCCGTTTCCCTGGTGAGGTGCTCGTTGACATGCTTTGCCTGGTGCGGCTTGAGGCTGAACTCTCCATCCGGGCGAAGGGCATGTTGATGATGCGCGAGGCCGGGTTTGATCCAAAGCCTGACGACGCCATGAAGGCCCGAATTGCCGAGACGCAGTACCTCGAGGACAGCATCGGGGCAGTGGGACGCATGGCGCTTGACCCGTTTCTACGGGTGCATGGAAAGGAGTCCTGGCAGCGCGGGATTCTGGGTGTGAGCTAGGGCCTCGCCCCCACCACCGAAAGCCCGGCCTCGACCGCCTCGGCCTTGCCTGTCACCAGCATTGGTTTGACGGCCTTCAACTCCTGCTCCTGGCGCAGGCGCTCGCGGCCGCCACCAGAGACGTTGAGCAGCAGGCAGTCCTTTCGCGACACCCTGCCGTCGGCCAGGGCCTGCCGCATGGACGCCAGGGCCACGGCTGCCGGTGAGAGCACGTCGATGCCTTCGGTCTCCTTGAACATGGTCGATGCCTCCTGGGCTTCCATGGTCGAGACCGAGTACGTGTCCCCTTTGCTCTCCGACAGGACGTCATAGAGCCCGCCTTTCACCGAATATGCCGGTGTACGATTGACCAGATAGTCCGAATACACCCGCGGGGCCTCGCCCTCCGGCATGTCCTCCGGAATGAGCGTTCGCCGACCCGCCTTCCAGGCGTGGTCAATTGGGGCAAAGGCAGCGTTCTGCGAGATGTGGATGGCCGGCAGGTCACCCTGCGCGAGGCCCGCGTTCAGGATGCGGAGATTCATCTCGTGGACGCCGATCGGACCAGGACCACCTCCAACAC
>JABDJZ010000594.1 GCA_013003255.1 Rhodothermales bacterium | reverse complement strand
TCGCCGAGAACGACTACGCCCTCGACATCATTCAGGGAAACACGTCCCTCCCACGCCACGCCATCCACAAACAGGGTCAGCGTCTCCTTCAGCAGGAAAGGACGAAGCCGCAGGGAGCCATCGGGACCGACCCGCACGGAATCAGTCCAGGCCACGCCGAGTGCATCGGCAGGGAGCTCTCCCGGGGCGGATAGACCGGTGAGCAGGGAGTCTCTGGATGCCCCCTGCCGGGCCGCGGCGCCATCAGTCAGAATCAGGACCCACACCATCAGGGCGAGGGACATTACGGCCCCACGCCCAATCACGGTCACCACCGATGTGCAGAGCCCCAATAGCACGCGAAATCTGTTGCCGGGAATACCTTTCCCCCACCTCCGGGTTTCTCCCATTGCCGTGGGCTCCGGCCGGACCTAGATTCGGGCAGTTTAGCCATTCGTGCGCATGCCTCGATCCTCTCCCCTCCGTGTGGCCGTCATTGGTGCCGGTCCCGCGGGGTTCTACGCCGCCGAACACCTGCTGAAACAGGATGAGAATGCATCGGTGGATGTCTTTGACCGACTTCCAACGCCGTACGGACTCGTAAGGGCAGGTGTGGCGCCTGATCACCAGAAGATCAAGAACGTGACCCGGGTCTATGCCAAGACGGCTGCCCGGCCGGGGTTCCGGTTCTTCGGCAACGTGGAGTATGGGAGCCAACTCAAGCTTGAGCACCTGCGCCGCCACTACCATGCGGTGATCTTCACCACGGGAGCGCAGCTGGACCGCGCGCTTGGGATTCCCGGTGAGGAACTCCCCAGGAGTCACAGTGCCACCGAGTTCGTGGCGTGGTACAACGGCCACCCCGACTACCGGGACCTGGAGTTCGATCTGTCCCAGAAGGCCGCCGTCATCGTCGGCGTAGGTAACGTGGCTGTCGACGTGGCACGCATCCTGTGTCGTACCCACGAGGAACTGGCCAAGACGGACATCGCCGACTACGCATTGGAGGCGCTTCGGGAGAGCCGGATCGAGGACGTGTATGTCCTGGGTCGCCGTGGCCCAACCCAGGCCGCGTTCACCAATCCGGAGGCCAAGGAACTGGGCGAACTTGAGGGCGCGGACCTCATCATCCTGCCGGAAGAGGCCGATCCTGATCCCATTTCGGCGGCCGAACTTGAGGCAAACCCGGACCGGATGTCCGTACGCAAGCTGGAAATGATCCAGTCATTTGCGGGTCGGGAACTCACAGGCAAGCCCAAGCGGTTGCACCTGCGTTTTCTGGTATCGCCCACGGCCATCGATGCAGCTCCGGATGGCGGTGTCGGTGCTGTGCATTTGGTACACAACGAGATCTATCGAGCGGATAGCGGAGCGCTTCGGCCCCGCAGCTCGGACCGAACCGCGAAAATCGATGCCGGCCTTGTGTTTCGGAGCGTGGGCTATCGCGGCGCCCCCCTTCCGGAGGTACCGTTCCGTACCGACTGGGCCATAATCCGCAACGAGGAGGGCCGTGTAGTGGACGACGATGGCAGCACGGTACCCGGCGTGTACACGGCAGGATGGATCAAGCGCGGCCCGTCCGGCGTGATCGGCACCAACAAAGCGTGCGCGGTCGGGACGGTGAACGCCCTCCTTGAGGACGATGCCTCCGGTGGCCTGCCGGATCCTCAGAGTCCGACCCCCGAATCTGCCGCTTCGATGATCAACGAAGTCGCTCCCGACTCGTTTGACTTCTCGGACTGGGAGCGACTCGATGAACTGGAAGTCGCCGCAGGCGAAGCCGGCGGACGTCCCCGTGTCAAATTCACCAGCGTCGAAGAGATGCGGGAAGCACTGGGATGACCGCCGCTTAGGCTTCTGCGGCTTCGAACCAACGCCTGCCTGCACACCGACGCCGCCCGGACACCCTGGGGCTCCCGCCCCTGCGGCCGCCCCTCAGGCTGAGCGCACTTCCACCACCTTGTAGCCGTCTTCCTCGACGGCCGCCTTCGCGAGTTCGAGAGACTTCTCGTCCGCATCGATTGACGCGCGGCCAATCTGTACCTCGCCAATCTTGAGGGAATCGACGCCCTCGAGGGCCTCGCGTACAGCGCCGACACAGTGGCCGCAGCTCATGCCTTCAATAATGAGTTCCTGCTTCATCAGTCCTGACCTAGTGTTGAGTCTTTGATTCGGGAGAGCCGCAGGCTGTTGCTGACCACCGAGACGCTGGAAAGCGCCATCGCAGCAGAAGCAATCATGGGGTTCAACAGCCAGCCAAAGGCGGGGTAGAACGCGCCCGCGGCCAATGGTATGAGCGTCACGTTGTACACGAACGCAAAAAAGAGATTCTGGCGGATCACCGTCATGGCTCTCCGCGAGAGCTTGATGGCATCCGACACCAGATTCGGATCATCGCGAAGGAAGGTGATGTCACTGGATTCGATGGCAATGCCGGTGCCGCCACCGACCGCGAACCCTACGTCTGCCTGAGCCAGGGCAGGCGCGTCGTTGATTCCGTCGCCGAACATACCCACGCGAGCTCCATCGGCCTGCAGCGCCTCGACAAACGCCGCCTTGTCCTCCGGACGTGCGCCCGCCTTCCAACTGGAGATGCCGAGTCGCTCTGCCACGGCCTGCACCGGCCCGGTGGCATCACCGGACACCACAGCCAAACGGAGGCCCAGCGATTGCAGCCTGCTCGTGGCGGCCTTGGCTTCTGGGCGCAGCTCATCCTCGAGGAAGATACCCCCAAGCCACGTGCCGGACACGGCCACATGTACTTCCGTTCCGACGGCAAGTGAGCGCTCCGGCACAGTGACGCCCTGTGTATCCAGAAAAGCGCGATTGCCGACAAGCACCGGCTCCCCCCCGATGACCGCGCGAATCCCCGAGCCTGTCAGGCTCTCGAAGGACTCAACTGTTCCATGCATGATGCCCAGTGACTCGACATGCGAGACTATGGCCTTGGCGAGAGGGTGTTCGGACTGTGACTCCGCGGCGGCAGCAAACTTGAGCAATTCCGCTTCTTCCGCGCCCTCCCGGACGGTTACTGATGCCACGCGCGGCTTGCCGGCCGTCAGCGTGCCCGTCTTGTCCAGAACCACCGCATTCAGCGTACCTGCCAGCTCAACTGCATTCGCGTTTCGGTACAGAATGCCGCGGCGGGCGCCTCGACCGGTGGCAGCCACAATGGCCGTGGGCGTGGCAAGTCCGAGCGCACACGGACAGGCTATGATGAGGACCGTGACGAACCGGAGCAGCGCGTGGTTCAACCTCGGCTCAGGACCCAGAAACCACCAGGCCAGAGCGCTGACCGTGGCGATCACGATCACGGCAGGTACGAATACCGCGGCGATGCGGTCAGCCAGAGCCTGGATGTCCGCCTTTGAGCCCTGGGCCCGACGAACCATCCCGACAATCTGCTGAAGGAGCGTGTCCTTCCCGACACGAACCACCGTGCAGTGAAGTGCCCCCGTGGTGTTGATGGTCCCGGCCACCACCCGGTCTCCCGCGCTCTTGTCCACCGGTACCGGCTCACCCGTAATCATGGCCTCATCCACACTGGACACGCCGGAACGCACCGTACCGTCAACCGGAATCTGCTCTCCGGGCCGAATGAGCACGACATCTCCCAGTCGGACCTCGCTGACGGGCATCGCGCTTTCCACTCCCTTCCGCAGTACGGTGGCCGTCCTGGGCTGGAGTTGGATGAGTGATCGCACGGCCTCGCCCGTTCGGCCCTTGGCGCGCTCTTCAAGCCAGCGCCCCAGAAGGATCAGCGTGACGATTACTGCGGCGGCCTCGAAATAGACGCCCGCAGCCCCGGCGGCATCGAAAAAGCCTGGGGCGAGAACCACGCCGGCGCTATAGATGAACGCCGTGCCGACCCCCATGGCCACGAGGGTATTCATGTCCGTGGCCCGATGCCTGAGTGACCGCCATGCCAGCTGGAAGAACTCCGCACCGGACCAGGCCACCACAGGAAGCGTCAACACCAGCAGCAGCGTGTTCAGGTACGGGAAATCGAACCCTCCCATGCTGAGAACCATGATCGGAATGGTCAGCACCGCAGCAACGACCAGTCGCCTGGTGAGCCCGCGGAGGCGCGCTCCACTGTCATCCACCACTGGTCCGTCATCGGGGATGTTTGCGGCACCCAGGAGGTCCTGGAGCGCCTGCATGTCGGTGGCCGGCGCGAAATAGTCCACCAATACCAGGTGGCGTCCCGCCTCCTCGGCAACCACGGCCTTGCGGATTCCATCCAACCCGGAAATAGCTGCTACCAGTTCCTCTGCAGCCTCCGGCGAGTCCGAGAAGGTCTCCGCCCGGTCCAGCCTGATCCCGTATCCCGCTCGCTCAACCGTGTCCAGCAGGCCTTGGGCGAGAACGGGAGACTGGCCGTTGACCACGACCCTGGCCTCTTCGGTAGCGTAGTTGACTACGGCTTCGGAAACCCCCTCAAGCTTGCTCAGCCGTCTCTCAATCCGCGTCGCGCAGGCGGCGCAAGTCATCCCCTCAATGGGAAGCATGAGCTCTGACGCTTCCGGGGTCTCTTTTTCGATAGCCACCACGGGTCCAGTTTGGGTGAGGATCCGGGCTTGGACGGCGGTCGGCCGAGGTGCTCGGACGCCCCGGTTCACCACGCCGCGGGACGTGTGTTCCTCTCCCCGGGCGTTCGCGAAAACAGTTCATTTTTCCGCGTTACGCTTTGACTGGCGACTACCAACGGATGTTGATTAACCCTACCTTGCTTTCACAATGCCGATCGAGAAAAGCAAGGTTACGATTTACGATGTCGCCGCGCGTGCGCGGGTGGCCATCTCCACGGTGTCGCGCGTCCTGAACAACTCCGCGGACGTGAGTGACATGACACGGGCGCGCGTGCTCAAGGCCATCGACGAGCTCAAGTACCGCCCTGACCGTACGGCCAAGAAGCTCGCCCAGCAGCGGACGCCGACCATCGCCGTGGCCCTCCCCACCTACACCACGCCGTTCCACAACGAACTGCTCAAGGGCGTACGGATGGGGCTCAAGGACCAGGAAGTAGACCTGCTCCTCTGCGACCTCGGCTGGCGCGCTCCCGTAAAAACACTTTCCGGCTTCCTGCGGCGCGGCACAGTCGATGGTCTACTGCTGGCCGGCGTCCACGTGGATGACGTCGTAGCGAACGAACTGGCCTCCGTACACGCCCCGACCGTGGTCATTGGCTCCTCCCACCCCGCACATGAGTCCTACGATTGGGACGATGTGGCAGGAGCACGGGCGGCTGTCGAACATCTCGTGGCGCAAGGCCATCAGCGCATCGGGATGATCAGAAGCTTCAGCGACAGCACCATCCAGGGAGATCGCATCGCGGGCTACAAGGATGCCTTGGGGGCCGCCGACATTTCATTTGATCCGGCGCTCATCGTCTCAGGCTCGACGCGCAAGCACGAGGGATTCAGTGAGGAGGCCGGTCATGAGGCCATGGTGACGCTCCTGGAGCAGTCGGAACCACCGACAGCCGTCTTCGCGAGCAGCGATGTGCAGGCGATCGGTGCGTGGTCTGCCATAGTCGAGGCCGGACTCAAGGTCCCAAATGACGTGGCGGTCGTGGGTTATGATGACCTCAAGACCAGCCAGTATCTCGGCCTTTCCAGCGTCGACCAATCCGTTCAGAGCATCGGCCGCGGAGCCACGGAATCACTCATTGCCAGGATGGACGCCGACTCCACTGAGGCCCCGTCCGCCCATCTCCACACGCCACGCCTGCGCGTGCGCCGTTCCAGCCGCTTCGTTCGAAGCTGAAGCACATGCTAGATGACGTGATCCGTCGGCAACTGGCGGCCACGCTGCCAGGCACCCGGTTCGACGGCCTCGGGAAACGATACGGAGGGAAGGTTCGGGACACCTACGCCCTGGACGAGAAGCTCTTTCTGGTCACCACGGATCGGATCTCGGCTTTCGACCACATCCTTCGGCAGACCATCCCCTTCAAGGGACAAGTGCTGAATCGGCTGGCCGCGTACTCATTCGAAAAGACCGCCGACGTTGTTGAGAACCACGTTATTGAGGTCCCCGACGCCAACGTGACCGTGGCGCACCGCTGTGAACCTGTGCCCGTTGAGTTCGTGGTCCGGGGCTATCTGGCGGGCCACGCCTGGCGCACGTACCGAGACGGCGGCAGGATGCTCTGCGGGGAGACACTGCCGGACGGGCTGAGGCAGAACAGCCGCCTCCCCAATCCCATTCTCACGCCGGCCACCAAGGCAGAGGAAGGCCACGACGAGGATATCTCGGCGGCCGACATAGTGCGCCAGGGCATCCTCTCTCAGGGCGTTCTTGACCGCCTGACCGGTTACGCCCTGGCTCTGTTTCAGCGGGGGACAGAGATCGCGGCGGAACGCGGATTGATTCTGGTAGACACCAAATACGAATTCGGAAAACGCTCCAACGGGACCTACGTAGTCATTGACGAGATCCATACCCCCGATTCCTCGCGGTACTTCCACGCCGACACCTACGAGGAATTACTGGGACAGGACCGGCCGCAGCGCCAACTCTCAAAGGAGTTCGTCCGGGAGTGGCTGATGGCACACGGGTTCCAGGGTCTCGAGGGCCAGGTTCTACCGGACCTGGACGACGCGTTCCGGGTCGAGGTGGCGTCCCGCTACATTGAACTGTATGAGCGCATCACGGGCGAGTCTTTCGTCCCGGATGTGCATCCAGACCCGGTCAGCAGAGTGCGTGACTGCCTGCTCAGCGCGGCCGCGGCCGTCTAGCCCTGGTCCGTCTTTCCGGGCTCTACCCACTCCGTGGAACCGTCCGCATAGATCTCCTTCTTCCAGACCGGAACTGTCTCCTTCAAACGATCAATGAGGAAACGACAGGCCTCAAACGAATCCGCCCGATGCGGGGTCGCCACACCAACGGCCACGCTGGCCTCGGCAACGGGCACGACGCCGGTACGGTGATGCAACGCGGCGCGGAGCACCGGCCAGCGCACTGATGCCTCGGCGGCCAGTCGCTTCATTTCATCCAGTGCCATTTCCGAGAACGCCTCGTAGCGCAGTTCCTCGGTGACCACGCTTCCCGTCACGGCCCGCGTGGTCCCCACAAAGACGCAGACGCCGCCTGCCCGTGGGTGTCGCAGAAAAGCCTCCAGCGCGGAGACATCCAGCGGACGCTCTTGCACCCGGACCCATTCCTCTTCGGTCTTTCGTTCGTGCGACATGGTTTCAGCCGCCACTGACGGGAGTGATCAGCGCGAGTTCGTCACCGGACTTCAGCAGCGTGTCTTCATCCGCATAAGCCCGGTTCACGGCAGGACGTATCCAGCGGCGATAGTCTGCAATCACGGGATACGTGCGCCCCAAGGCGGACAGGGCCGCGCCTACCGAGTCCACATCCCCCGCATCCAGCAGAATCTCACTCTGGCCCGTGCGCTCCTTCAGCACACTGAACAGGCGAACCCGAACCGGCTCTGATGCGGACACTATGCTCCGGCTACCGCCTTTCGCACGGCCGCCAGATCCGGCATGTCACCGGCGCTCTCCAACACTTCCGCGTACTGGATGACGCCATCGGTATCCACTACAAAGGCGGACCGCTTGGAAATCCGATCCAGCTTCATTCCCGTGAAGTCCCGGTTGTACTTGGTGCCATAGAGCCTCGATACGTTCGCTTCATGGTCCGACACCAGGTTGAACTTGAGGCCGTTCACCTTCCGGAACTCGGCCAGGGTGAATGGCGAGTCGGTGGAGATGCCTACTACCGTGGTGTTGTCTCCGTATGCACCGAGATCGTTGCTGACCTCGTTGACCTCTGTCGTGCAGACTCCGGTGAACGCATCAGGGAAAAACAGAAGGACCACGGGCCCCGTCTTGACGGCTTCAGACAACGTGAATGCTTCCTTCTCATCGGTGAAGAGAGAGAAATCAGGAGCGCGATCACCTACGGAGAGAGACATGGGAGAGCTACTTGAAATGAATGGCTTTCATCGGATCGATCCGGGACACGAATCGGGCAGGAAGATAC
>JABDJZ010000584.1 GCA_013003255.1 Rhodothermales bacterium | reverse complement strand
GTCCTGGGTACCGTCGTGGTCATAGTCGAACCACGTGGCCTGCATGGCGATGGTCGTCGGCGATCCGCCGCCGCCCGCCGCCTGCGATATGTCTTCAAACCGGCCATTCCCCAGATTCTTGTAGAGGATGTCGGTGGCGTCCTGGATGGGGAGGAATAGGTCCACAAGGCCGTCGTTATCGAAGTCGCCGAAGGCCAGTGAAGCGGCCGCGGCCTCGGGCTCAATTCCGCTGGTGTCCGTGATGTCCACGAAGGTCCCGTCACCCTGAGACCGAAAGACCCGGTTCCGACCGAACTCGCCGACCACCACGAGGTCCGACCACCCGTCGTTGTCGATGTCGGCCCAGGCAGAGGCCAGATAGCGTCCGTAGACGTCTATGCCCGCCTGGCTGGAGACATTGGCGAAGGTCCCATCGCCCTGATTCCGAAAAAGCGCCGCAGGGCCATTGGTGGAAACCACGAAGAGATCCGGCCACCCGTCCTGGTCATAGTCGCGAACCGCCACTGCCTGACCGCGCCCTTCCATGGTCATTCCTGCCGTCTCGGTCACATCCTCGAAGCGGATCGATTGCGCGTCGGCCACCTGCGGAGAAACCGCGGCCATGGCCAGGGCCGCAAAGGCTATGTGATAGCGGCGGAATGGCATCTTAGTGCTACGCAGAATTGGTCGCGCTGCTCCCAGGGGCAGGGGAATGCCCTCCGCATTACCAGCGGAGGCGCCGCCAAGCCGCCACAGACGCCATCAACGGTAACTGAACGGATCAGGTTGGCGGTGGAGCGAGCATGCGCCCCTACCGCCGCGCCCGCAACGCCTCCAGCACCCGCGTCACGCGCTCGTCATCCGGATGTCGAAGCGCAAACCGCTCGAGCGCCGTTTCCGCGGCAAGCGTATCGCCCAGCAGGGCGTGTGACCGCCCGAGCTTCAGCGCGTAGTCCGGGTTGGTCGCATCCAGCACCGTAGCCTGTCGATACGCATCCAACGCCTCGGCGTGGTCCCCTTTGGCCGCGTGAATGTCCCCGATGACTTCGCGGACCTCGGCGGATTCTTCCCGCTCCAGGGCAGCACCGAAGTAGACCAGTGCCTCGTCAGCACGTCGTTGCCGAAGCAGGGCTTCGCCAGCCGACGCATACGGCGCCGGCAGGAACGGATACTGCTGAATCTGGGCGAGCGCGGTCAACAGGACGGACCGGTGGTTGCCCTGCCGGGACTGGTATCCCATCCAAGCGGTGGTGGCCTCCAGCCACGACGCGTCGCCGCGAAACAGGGCGAGTGTGACTTCCTCCAGGGGCGTTCTCGCCACGAGCGTATCGGTCCACGCAGTCCCGGGGGCCTCGAAAGGCCAGCTGCCCATGAGCTGCATCACACGATAGGCTCCGAAAAGGGAGTCGACGGGAGTCAGCAAAACCTCCGTTCGAGCCCGGGAGGCGGGGACCGGTGAGGCACCGCCCAGTCCTCCGTCAGCCAGCATGGCTTCGTAGAAAGCATCAGCCAGAATGAAGTACCCGTCCACGTTGGGATGGAGGTGTTCAAGCATCAGTTGCGAGTCGATGACCCCGCCGGGAGAAGCCGCCGAGAGGGCCTCCCGCGCCTCGACCACGTAGGCTCCCGGACGATTCGCCTCCTCGCGAATGACCCGGTTGATGTCTTCAGACGCCCGGAAACGGAGGCGATCCCGGTCTTTGGCCAGGACGAAGGCCTGCCGGGCCTCTTCGAAGCGCTCCAGCTGGTCCAGCGCGCGTCCTCTGAGATAGTGGACATCGGCCGCCAGGGAGTCTCGCGCGGCCAGTTCATCCAGGCGCGTGAGTGCCGCCGCCGCGCCCTCGTCCCGAAGCACGGGGAGGATGGCATTCAACTCCTGGGTCCACGCGGCCTCATCGCCTGCAGGAGCCGAAAGAAATGGTGGATGATCCCGCTCGTTGCTGGCCACGGTGGCCACGAACACGGGGACGCCCGCTTCGGAGTAGGCATCGAGCATCCCCCGGAGATTCGCCCGATACTGTTCGATCCCAGCGTGATAGACGGGGCTTCCAAACGGAATTTCCTGCTCGCCGACCATGCGCTCCATCAGGGTGGCTCCGGGAACGCCGCCCCCAGACCGTCCACCGATGCCGCCGGCAATGCCAGCCAGAGCGGACCTGAGCAGCTGCACGGTCCGAAACTGCTGCAGTGCCAGGTAGCTGCGGACCACGAACCGACTCTTCCCGAGCGACTCGGCGCTCCCGATGCCGAGGGCGCCATAAAACTCGTTGTGACCGGCGTAGATGAGCACCGCGTCGGGCTGCTGCTCGATGATTTCGGGGACGAAATCCAGCAGGGTGTACGAGTTCACCGCGGCCATGGCGGTGTTGATGACCTCGACTCGCCGACCGGGATAGGTCTGCTGCAGGCGCTGCTGCAGCATCCGCGACGGACTGCCGCCGTAGTAGTAGGGATAGCCGGCCGCCGACGAGCCGCCCTGCACGAACACGCGGTAGGTGCCGGGAGCCTTCTCGGCCAGGAAGGCATCGCCGATGCTGGTCGGCACGCGGGCCTGCTGGCTGAAGTAGCGGTTGGCAACTCCACGATTCTGGATGCGGTAGGTCTCGGCGCCCGGGACCTGCATGAACAGGGGATAGGCGTTGCCGTACCCGGCCACTCGCAGGCCCGCCTCAAGCAGGACGAAAAAGAGGACGGGGATGGCGAGCATGATCCCGCCAAAAAGCAGTTTTCGGCGCTGCGCCTTCACGGCATCCAGGGGGTGTCTTCCACGCCTTCGATGTGGTTCGCCCAGCGTGCCGCCACGAACAGGAAGTCCGACAGCCGATTCAGATAGATGCCGACGTTGGGGTCGATGACCTCTTCCTCCATGGCTGCAATGACACTCCGCTCTGCCCGCCGACAAATGGTGCGCGCGGCATGCAGCGCGGTAGCACGCGGGGTGCCTCCTGGAAGGATGAAAGTCTTCAGGGGGGACAGGTCCTCTTCGAGTGAATCGATATCGCGCTCCAACCGCTCGACGATCTCGGGCGTGACGCGTGGGACAACCGGCTTCGCGCTCACCGGGGTGGCCAGGTCCGCTCCGACCACGAACATTTCGCCCTGGATCCGCTCCAGCAAGGGCGTCAGGCGATCGTCCGGGCCTGCTGACCGGGCCATTCCCACAAAGGAATTCGCCTCATCCACCGTTCCGTAAGCCTCAATGCGGGCGTGATCCTTGCGCACGCGGTCTCCGCCGAAAAGTCCGGTGGTGCCGTCATCGCCTGTCTTCGTGTAAACCTTCATGCGCTGGATTCGGTGGTCGCCAAACCGGATTCAAGCGACGCGCCGCCTTTCAGTTTCGGACGGCGGCTGAATAATCAATGTGGAGGCGGCCATCCTGCCTGTCCACGGAGGCCTGCATGCGAAAGACCCGAGCAATGAGGGAAGGCGTCAGCACTTCGGCGGGCGTCCCATGGGCAGCCACGGTTCCATCGGCCAACACCGCGATCCGGTCAGAGAATCGCGCGGCCAGTTCCAGGTCGTGGAATACGCCCACGACGGTGCGGCCGGCATCGACCAGCGAGCGGACGTGTCGAACGAATTCGAACTGATGGTGGACGTCCAGATGCGACGTCGGCTCATCCAAAAAGAGAATGGGCGTGTCCTGGGCCAGCGCCTGGGCGAGCAGGGCGCGCCGGACCTCCCCGCCGGACAGCGTCAGGACGGACCGCTCCTCAAATCCCGACAGGTCCACCTGGGCGAGGGCCTTCAGCGCGATGTCCCGGTCGGCATCGTGGTAGGGGGCCAGCCAGTTCTTGTGCGGTGCCCTTCCGAGGAGAACAAGGTCCAGCACCGAAAAGTCGAAGTACATGGGGACCGATTGGGCGACCAGGGTAACCTGGCGGGCGCGCTCCCGGTCTGACCACGCCTGGATGGGCTTTCCGTTGAGTTCGATGGATCCCGTCGAAGGAATGAGCCCCGACATCGCCCGGATCAGCGTAGTCTTGCCCGCCCCGTTGGGTCCGAGAAGCCCCAGCCACGTTCCGGCGGGCACCTCGAGGTTGATCCCTTCGAGAATGCTCTTTCCCGAAAGGGAAACGGCGACGTTACTGAGAGATACGGCAGGCATGGCCGGCGGGAACGGTCGGCGAGGAGCCATTGTTCTGAACGGCATGAAAGAACGTCTTCTCCTCGGCCTCCTCCTGATCGCCCTCGCGGCCTGCGATACCCAGAAGGCCATTAATCAGTTTGAGGACGAAGCGGCCCTCACGCCCTCCGGATACACGGCCACGGATCGGGACGGGGTGGTGGTCTCGCAGGATGATGACGACTGGCGCACCTCGCCCGCGTTCTTCGGGAAGGTTCGCGTGGATCCGGCCTACCCGAACCCGGTGCCCTCCGGCGTCGTCACGGTTCCGGTGAGCGTGCTGGAGTTCAATGCCGTGCAGGGCGGGCTGGTACTGAGGGCGCGCGATGCCTCGGGTCGCCTGGTGGCGGTGGACGAAATTCCCGATGCGTCCGATCCTGGCGGCTACATCTTTCAGTTCTCACCAGCAATTCTGGCCCGGTCCGGGCTGATTCGGCTGTTCGTGCTGGATCGCATCGGCAACCTGGTCTCCTACGGCGACGTCCAGACCGGCTAAAACCCTTCGTCCGCCAGCTTCGCGGCCAGCCCGCCGAAGAACCCGCACGAGTCAAACTTGCTGCCGATCGACCGGCCGATTCCGATCTGCTGTGCGTGATCGGCCTCCAGCGTCCCCAGGCATTCGCCCCAAACGGCACTGGTCGCGGCCACAAAACCGTCATTCGGTCCCTGCCGGCTGTAGAGCATCATGTTGAGCGGTGCCAGCACGGGGTTGATCGAGACTTTGGTGCCTCGTCCGGCATGCGCCGCATAGGACCAGTACCGCACATCGGGATGATCCGGCACGTTCGGGTTGAACGAGTTGGTAACGTACTCGGGCGTGAGATCGCCGACAGCCTGATGGAAGTCAGACGGCGTGCCCTCCATGGTGGCATCGCTGACCCACCGGGCGGCATCAGTCAT
>JABDJZ010000583.1 GCA_013003255.1 Rhodothermales bacterium | reverse complement strand
CGTCCGGCCCGAAATCCCCGGGACGCCCACCATACCGGCCCCTTCGACCATAATGAGCGCGATGTCCCGAACGGCCGTAACCGCCTTGACCGCGCCTTCCGAGGCCACGGATTCGGCATGGATCCTCGTCCCTGCAGCAGCGGGATTGAGTGTGTTCTTGATCTCAAGCGGGATGGCGTCGTCCAGCAGTGGACGCATGGTTCTGGGATGCAGCACCTTCGCCCCGAAGTAGGCCATCTCTCCCGCTTCCCGATAGCTCAGCGCCGGGAGCGTGAAGGCGGCAGGTACCAGGCGTGGATCCGCGGAGAGCACGCCGTCCACGTCCGTCCATATGATGACCTTTTCCGCCTTCAGCGCACCTCCCAGGATGGTGGCCGTGTAGTCACTGCCGGACCGCCCCAGCGTGGTCTGAACACCGGAGTCTGTCGAGGCGATGAACCCGGTCACCACAGCCACCGTCCCGCTGGGCAGTTCATCAATGGCGGCCTGAGTCAGGGTTGCTGTCTCCGCAAAATCGACGTTTGCCTCCCCGAACGCGTCGTCCGTCCGAATCATCGTCCGCGCATCCAGGGCGACGGCCGGCATTCCGCGCGTTCGCATAGCTGCCGCGATGATGGGGGCCGAGGCGCGTTCGCCGACACCCATGATGGCATCCCGCGTCCGCGAGGTGCACTCGCGAAGCAGGTAGATTCCGTCCAACAGTTCCCCCAGATCGCGGAACAGGTGGCCGATCTCGGCGAGGACCGCGTCCTGCTGCTCCGCGGCCACCAGCTCCCGCACCACCGATTCGTGTCGGCGGCGCACCGCCTCGACTTGATCTGCGTGAGACCCCGACCGCCGAAGTGCCGTGTCCATGGCTCCGATGAGGTCATCGGTGACGCCCCCGAACGCAGACACTACCACCAGGCGGGTAACGTCGGCGGGCTCGGCAGCCACGAGGTCCATGACCGTCCGGATTCGATCGGGAGAACCGACGGACGTGCCTCCGAATTTGTATACGCGCGTGCCCATTCCCGGTAAGTCGATTGTGCAGTGGAGAGAGGTGGCGGGATTCCTCACAGACACCGGTCGCGTCATCGAGGATGGAGCCATGAACGCCCGTTGCGACCAGCCGTTCGTGGCGCACCGCGCAAACCGGGACCGAGCGCTGAACCTGCCCATTTCTTCACGGCCCTGACGGTTGACACTCGTTCAGGCTACCGTAATTTTAGTGCTCTCGGGGCCATAGCTCAGTTGGTAGAGCGCTTGAATGGCATTCAAGAGGTCAGGAGTTCGAATCTCCTTGGCTCCACACCGGGACCGATCAGGGGCTGTTCAGCGTGGCTGGGCGGCCCCTTTTTTGTTGGTGGTGGGGCGGGCCGAACGTTTACACGTTCCCTGCGCACATCCCGGATTTGGCAGTGCGGTCCGAACGCGCGCCGACATGGAATCCGAGGTCACATTCCCATATTCGGGACGGCTGCCAGCACTTCGAAGTGGAGTATGGCAGCCGAATTCCGCTTCCCTGCCGCTATGACGGGCGTTTAGGCGGAAATCGGCCCCGTTTTTCCGCTTCACCGACCTCGCCGCGGTGGGGTGACGCTCGACAACCAAGGGCGACCAATCCTCACTCTGGCCGCCCGTCGCGACCCGACCCGCTTGCCGCGGCGTCAGAGGGGGGCACTCAACGGGTCAGGAGTTCGAATCTCCTTCTTGGCTCCACACCCCGCGGTCCGGTGATGCATTTCCACCGGGCACAGGCCCCCTCGATGGGGCCGCTTCGCGCGAGGAGGTCTCGGGTGCCAGCGCCTGGCTGACGATCTCGAAGAGGCAGGCCTGTTTGATGGGCTTTCGCATGCCCAGGCTACCTTTCGGCGCAGACTCGCCCACCGAGAACAACTGGATGGTAGGTACCTCAAAGTCCAGCCCGTTTCGAAGCGCGGAGTCTACCTGGTCTACAAAGATCAGGTCCGGCTTACCACCGGCCACGCGTGCGGACTGGGCTTCCGCGGGATCCTCGAGGAGGTTCGTGGCCACGCCCCAGTAGTTCAACTGCTGTTCCAGCAGACCGGCGGAGGCTATCCTGGACGAAATGATGAGCGCGCGGCTACCCTTATGGGCATTCGGGCGCATGTACGGCGGGAATTCCTGATCCGGCTCCACTGCCAACGGAATGACGAAGGAGAACATGGACCCCTCGCCAACCGTGCTCTCCACCGTAAGGTCTCCGCCCATCAGGGTCGTGAGCTTGTCACTGATGGCCAACCCCAGCCCCGTTCCACCAAACTTCCGGGTTGTTGATGGATCCGCCTGGGTGAACGGCGAAAACAGTCCTGAAAGCTGGTCTTTGGGGATGCCGATACCCGTGTCGCGGACCCCGAATTGAAGGGACATGCTGCCTTCTGTCGCATCAATGGCCCGCACCCCGATCGACACGATGCCCTGCTGCGTGAACTTGACGGCGTTGGCGGCCAAATTGAGCAGCACCTGTTGGAGACGGGTCTCATCGCCCTGAAAAACCTCCGGCAAATCGGGCGCGACGTCAGCCACCAGGTCAATGCCTTTCGCGGCTGCCTGCGCAGACAACAGGTCTGCAACACGCTCAACCACGGCTCGGGGCGAAAACGAACTGATGTCGATGGAGGTCTTCCCCGCCTCAATTTTGGAGTAGTCCAGGATGTCATTGATGATCCCGAGCAAGGCATCGCCGGACTCCTGGATCACCGAGATGTACTCCGTCTGCTCCGAATCCAGTTCGGTCTCGGCCAGCAGACTGGCGAAACCCAGAACGCCATTCATGGGTGTCCTGATCTCGTGGCTCATGTTCGCCAGAAACTGGCCTTTGATCTGAAGGGCCTGCAGCGCCTCTTCCCGCGCGACAATGAGGGCAGCAGTCCGCTCGGAAACGGTAGACTCGAGGTGGGTCTGGCGACGGCGAAGCGCCCTGGTTCTAAGCTGCAGAAATGCGCCGATGGCAGCCACCAGGGCCATCGCAGACCCCAGCAGGAACCACCACCGCTGCCAGAAAGGCGGAAGAATGGTCACGGCAAACCCGTCGGATGCCTTGCTCCAACTCAGTCCATCGGCCGTGGCCTGAAACCGGAAGACGTAGTCACCCGGTGTCAGGTTTGAGTACGTGGCGAGTCGCTCCGAGTGCGCCGGGCTCCAATCTTCGTCAAAGCCCTCCAGCATGTGCCGGTACTGCACGCGTTCCGCAGCCCGATAGCTGAGCGCCACAAAGTCGAACGTCAGGTGGTTTCGGCGTGCGGGAAGTCTCAGGGACGCCGGCAACCCGCTGGACCCGCTCAACGCAACTCCCTCGGCCCGCCAATCCATGGTTTCGAGAAACAGCCGGACGTCCGCCAACACCGTCCTGGGAGCGGCCGGACGAACTTCGAGCACGTCCGGAGCCAGTTTGGAGACACCCTCAACGTGGCCGAACCACATGGCTCCCCGGTCATCAGCGAGGATGGCGTGCAGGTTGGCCTCAATCCCGGTAAATCCTTCGAACTGACCATACCGCTGAATACGGGTGGCCGCGGGGGTCCTTTCGTCGAAAGTGTCCATTTCAACGCGGTTCAACCCCCTGTTCGTCCCCACCCAGAGATCGCTCGTGGGACCCATGCCCATGAACAGTACGGTGTCGTCCGTCAAGCCGTGACGCGCGTCCAGCACGGTCACCTTCCAGCCGCCCACACGATCCGGGGCTGACCTGAGCACGCTCAAGCCACCGCCGTAGGTACCCACCCAGATTCGGCCTTCTGGATCCTCAAGCAGGCTGACAGCCTCTTCATGGGACAGGCCATCCTGAGTGGAAAAATGCTGGGTGCGGTCTCCGTCCAGGACTGTGACGCCATGCTCACCCGCAAACCAGACCCGCCCATTGGACGCCTCCAGGACGTCGTAGAAGCCTGTTTCCGTGAGAGCCTGCACGCGCTGCCAGGTCCCGTCGACCAGATAGTAGGCGCCTTGACCGAGTGTAGCAGCCCAGAGCGTACCATCAGGACCCATTCGCAGGGCCCGAACGTCGTTCAGTCGTTCCCCCTGCCGGGTGCGCACCTCCCGGAACCGGTCTCCAGACTTGCGGAAGGTCCCTTCGGACGTCCCCACCCAAAGCCGTCCCGCCTTGTCGGTCAGCAGGGCGCGAACACTCCGCCCCCTGAATTCGCTGTCATCGACTGGCGTTGGCTCCATGGTCTCCCCGGAGAGCCGGACCAGTCCGCCCTCAAGGCCAAACCAGAAGTCGCCATCCGGTGACTGCACCATGTTCCAGACCGTCTTACCCTCAAAGACTTCGGTTCCATTGAGGTGGGTGAACGGACTGTTGTTGTAGAAGAATACGCCCTTCCCACTGGTTCCGATGTAGACATTGGACTCGTGGTCGGTTGCCAGACTCCATACCGGCACGGAGGACAGGGTGCGTGACCGAAGGGTCTCCACCGTGACTCCGTCAAACCGGGCTACGCCGGCGTCCGTCCCAAGCCAAATGGTCCCGGAGCGGTCCTCCAGAATGGTGTGAACGGTGTTGTCGGGCAGGCCGTCGCGTGTATCCAGCACGTCGTAACCGGTCCCGTTCCACCGTGCGACGCCGGATTCGGTCCCCACCCAAATCTGCCCGTCCCGCGCCTGCACAAGGGAAAGAATGGTGTCGTCTGGCAGTCCGTCTTCCGAATTGACGTACAGCCAGGTGTCACGCTGCATCCGGTAGAGGCCGGCCGTTGCAGTACCCAGCCACAACTCACCGTCTGCCGCCGTGAGAAGTGCAGTAACCGGCACGTCTCGGACTGGCCCCTCTGAAACGAAGCCTCCCCCTCGCAGCACGAAAGCTCCGCCCTCGGTGCCTGCCCAGAGACGCCCGGCGGAGTCCATCGACAGGTCAAACACCTTTTGAGTGGGATCCAGACCGGGCACTGCGGTAATCTCGTTGCCCACCATTCGGTTCACTCCCGTCCGGGTCGCGAACCAGAGCGCCCCATCGCTGGTCTCGTGAATCTTGAAAACCGAATTCGAGAGCAGCCCGTCTTCCGTCGTGAATACCTCAAAACGTGAACCGTCAAACCGGGCCACGCCTCCTCCGTAGGTGGCGAACCACATAAATCCCCGGGCGTCCTGGTGGATGTCCCAGACTTGCGACTGGGGGAGTCCCTGACCCAGGGAGTGGTTGGCCAGCAGATGCTCCTGGGCCGCAGCTTCGGGCGCGAACGCCACGATGCCGGCCAGCAGAATCCAGAGTGGTTTGAGGAACCTGAGTGGCACGGCTACCCCGTCTTCGCGTACGAAAGGCGGTGCACTTCGGCAGCTTTGAGCTCGTAGAGCAACTTGCCGGAGTCAACTGGCTTGGTCAGGTAGGCAGCCATTCCGACGCGCTTGCAGTCTTCACGCGATTGCGAGGTCACGTCAGCAGTCACCGCTACCACCCGGGGCGGTTTCGGTACGGCGCCGACAATCACTTTGGTCGCTTCGATACCGCCCATGCCGGGCATGTGCAGATCCATGAGGATGGCGTCGTACTCCTTGGCTGTGGCCATCTCGACCGCTTCGAGCCCGTCTACGGCCATATCGGCCTCGTAGCCCATCCGGCGAAGTGTCAACTCCATGACCTTGCGGTTAATGGCGTTGTCCTCCACAACCAGAATACGGAGCGGTCCAGGGTTCTCTGATTCAGGCTGCTCGTTAGCGGCGTCCGTCGGAGGCGGCTGGCTTTCCGTCCCGATGCCGCCTATTGCATCGGGGTTGACGGGAGTGCGCGGGACCACGTTACCGCGCTGCGGCTTCGCGACCTGCGACTTCCGCCACATGGAAAATGCGCCCGCCAACAGAGCGAAGCTCTGGAGCAGACCTACTGAAGTAATGGGTCCCATAGGCGAGGGTTACTGGATAGTCTCTAGTATCATCGGCGGGCGCTCCCGGAAGTCAAGCCGTTTCGGGAGCGATTTTGGCTATGCAGTCTTGCGGTACGTCACTCTTTTCATACTGCCCGGAGAATCTGTGTCCTCTTCTGTTCCGGAGCGTCTTCTCAGCGAGGGCGCCAGTGCCTTCAACACCTGGCGCGCAAACCAGCCAGACGCCGTACTGGACCTCAAGGGCGTTGATCTGTCCGGTGTTCAGCTGGAGGACATAAACTTCAGCGGATGTGATCTGGCCGGGGCGCTATTTGCCGTAACGGAGCTGGCCGGGGCGAATTTTTCCGGGGCCGACCTTGCCGGGACTACTTTCACCGGAGCGGATCTGAGCCGATGTGACTTCTCGGACGCGCATATGTCCGGTGCTGAACTGAGCTATGCGACACTGACGTTGGCAGACATGACGGGAGCGCAACTGGGCGGCGCACGAATGACGGAGTCGGTCCTTCACGGCTGCATCTTCTCGCGGGCCCACCTGGAGGGTGCCATCCTGCGGAGGGCCATCCTTACGGGAGCGAATCTCAGCGGGGCGGACCTGTCCGGCGCTGACCTGACCGGGGCGGTCCTGGACGGGGCGATTCTCCCGATCTCATTGGCCACCCGAAAGGCCTGACGTCCAATGGCCGCCCAAGCGCCGCGTCCGGCCACCGGTCGCCCCCGCCCAGCCGCATCCCGACGGGAAGCCTGCTCAGCGAATGAACGTGTAGGTGTACTTCAGCAACAGCGTCCTTCCCGAGGTCACGGGCAGAAACGGACGCTCGCGTTCGCGGTCCAGATTCAGTCCATCGTTGTAGACAATCCAGAGGTCATTCCCCTCGCGGAAGTTGTATCGGAACCGCGCGTTGGTGGATACCAGATTGGCTGCAGAATTGACCTGCACAAAGCCATTCAGAGAGACCTTGGTGTTGAAGCCCAGCTGTGCGCGAAGACGCGCCACGTGGACGTTGAACGATTGGTCCCTGCTGGAGAAGTCCACGTGATTGAACTCGTAGGTGGTCTCGAGCTCGAGATGGGACGATGGGGTGAAGGAGGGTGAAATCGAAATTTGGGCCCGGGTACCATCATAGAATGACCCATAGGATGCCTCACCCTGACCCCGGATCGTGCTCCCGGGCGGCATCCGAAGACTCACCTCGCCGACAAGGAATTCGTACCGCCCCGCCGGAACGGAGCTGTCTTCCGGAAACGAGGCCTCTTCAGTGAGATCATCGAGTTGGTACTGGGCCACCAGACTGACGTTATGGCCGGCCTTGAACTCCAGGGACAGGTCCGACCTCCAGAACGCGGACTCAAGCGAGTTGTCGGTGCGACGGTTGTAGGAACGGCCGAGCGTACCCACCGAGACCCTTCTGAGTGACGAGTTCTCCCCGGGAAACCAGCCATAGCCAACTCCCAGGCGAGGAGACCAGTAGTCGTTGCGCGTGCTGAATCCGACCCCTGGGTCGTAGGCGGCTCCGCTGTAGGTCATTCCGCCCCGATAACTGAGACCGGCCTGCGTCCTCCGCTCCCACCACAGCCGGGTCAGGGCGGCGTCATCAAAATCAAAGTCCACCTGATCATCGAAGGTCTGGGCGAACTGAAGGGTCAGATAGTCATCCCCGAAGAGTCGAAACGTGCCGTCGAGACCCACCGCCACGTTGTAGGCTCCGTTCTCATCAACCCGGCTGGTCACAATGCCTCCGGCTGAAGAGTAGTCGTTGAATACACGCCGGCGGAGCCGAAGAACACCGAAGTTCTCAGTCGGGATTACCTCCGTAGATCCATCATCATCAAATGACGCGCGCGCCGTCTGCATCTCGATCAGACCGACATCCCACTTGCCGATGCGGCCCACCACGCGCCCACCTCCCAGGATCGGAACCGGCCCGAATTCGGAGAGGCCAATCGTCCTTGAGTGGAACAGTCGATCCGTCCGACCGGTGGAGAAATCGAAGATGCCCGCCCGCTCCTGAAAGAACTGACGCTTCTCGGGAAAGAAGAGGGAGAAACGGGTCAGGTTGACCTGCTGATCGTCCGCCTCAACCTGGGCAAAGTCCGTGTTGAAGGTGAGATCCAGCGTCAGGTTTGAGCCCAGGGTCTGCTTCAGATCCAGGCCAATCTCGCGGGTGTAGGACCGGTCGGTGACGTACGCACTCTCGTTGGCGTTAAGCAGGTTGTCTGCCGAAGCACCGGCTGTGACAAAGGGCGTAATGTATAGGGG
>JABDJZ010000569.1 GCA_013003255.1 Rhodothermales bacterium | reverse complement strand
ATCGTGGACAACCACCTCCACACCGGCGGCGTCCCGAAAGCACCCGAGGCGGAGTACGTCTACAAGCTCTGGCTTGCGCACGGAATCACCACCGGACGCGGCGTTGGATTCGGCGGCATGGAGTGGTCCCTGTCCGAGAAGGCCCGCAGTGAGCGCGGCGAAATCGCCGCTCCGCGCATGGTCGTGTACGCCCGACCCGGTCAAGGAGAAGATTGGGAAGGCGGCGTGGACACCCCGGAGCAGGCCCGCGCCTGGGTCCGCTATGCCCACTCTAAGGGCGTCGACGGACTGAAACTCGGCGCCTATCGACCCGAAATCATGGAGGCATTGATCTCGGAGGCCAACTCGCTGGGTATGGGCCAGACCGCCCACCTCGGACAGACCGGCGTTGCTGAGATGAACGCCATCGACGCTGCCCGCCTTGGGATGACCTCGATGACGCACTACTACGGGCTTTTCGAGTCGATGTATGACAACACCGATATCCAGACGTGGCCCGTCGACATGAACTACTCGGACGAGTACCACCGCTTCGGGCAGGTTGCGCGCCAGTGGGACATGGTGACGCCGAACGGCGAGAAATGGAACGCTCTGATGGATGAGTTCCTCGAACTCGACTTCATCATCAACCCGACGATGACCATCTATTCGGCCGGGCGGGACGTGATGCGGGCCAAGAATGCGGACTGGCATGACACCTACACCCTCCCATCGCTCCAGGCATTCTTCGATCCCAGCCGTGAGAATCACGGGTCCTACTGGTTCAACTGGACCACCGCAGATGAGATCGCCTGGAAGAAGTTTTACCAGGTCTGGATGCAGTTCCTGAATGAGTACAAGAACAAGGGCGGCCGTGTGACCGTGGGCTCGGACTCCGGGTTCATTTACCAGCTGTTCGGCTTCGGGACCATCCTGGAACTGGAGATGCTGCAGGAAGCTGGCTTCCATCCCCTTGAGGTGGTTCGTGCGGCCACGATGCACGGCGCCGAGGAGATCTTCGAGGCCTCAGGCAAGCCCATCGAATATGGCGTGGTGCGTCCGGGTCTTCGGGCAGACATGCTGATCGTCGAGGAGAATCCACTGGCCGACTTCAAGGTCCTCTACGGTACCGGAGCCATTCGCCTGAACGAGGATGGCGACGTAGAGCGCTCCGGCGGCGTGAAATGGACCATCAAGGACGGGATGGTATTCGACGCCAAGCAGTTGCTGCAGGACGTGGCGGAGATGGTCGAGGCACAGAAGGCCGTGGCCCAGCCGACGGGAGACGGTTGAGGACTAGTAGTCCGTCTTGATGGACTTGTCGAACGGAATCCCGAACTGGTAGAGCACCTTTTCGTCGGTTTCGTCATCCAGCACGTCCAGCCCATAGCGGATCTGGTGCGGGTCATCGTACACCAGGGTGCCGAACATCCGGTCCCACAGGCTGAAGATGTTGCCGTAGTTGGAGTCGGTCCAGGGCCGCTCGAAGTGGTGATGGAACTTGTGCATGTTGGGTGAGACGAACACCCAGGACATGCCGCGGTCCATCCACGCCGGGATAGCGATGTTGGCGTGGGTCAGGTAAGTGAAGAACACCGTCAGCAGTCGGTACACCAGGTAGAGCGCCAGGGGTGCTCCGATCAGCACGATGGCGATCAGCGCAAACAACTCCCGGAGCAGGTAGTCGCCAGGATGGTGACGGGTGCCCGTCGTGGCGTCCACCTTGGTGTCGCTGTGGTGGATCATGTGGAAGCGCCACATCCACTTATAGCGATGCAGGAGCCAGTGGACGAAGTACTGGCCCACGAGATCGAACGCCATCACGGCCAGGATGAGCTCCAGCCAGATGGGCATGCTCACCAGATTGAACAGGCCGATTCCATTGGCCTCGACCCACGCAAATAGGCCCACCGTCGCCAGGCCGAAGAGCGCGTTGATGATGAATGTGGTGCCCAGGAAGACCAGGTTGACCCCAGCGTGTCGCCACTTCCTGTACTTCAGCTGGGCGAGCGGAATGCTGCCTTCCAGAATCCAGGTAAACGCCAGGCAACCCATGACCCAGACCAGCTTCTGCCAGTCGGCCATTTGCTCGAAAAACAGTAGGAAGGACTCCATGGGCCTTTTCTTGATTTGGCTTTGGCCAACCGGTCAGGTCAGCCTGGCGTTCCGCGGCGGACGGCCACGAGCTCGGCTGCGATGGAAATGGCGATCTCCGCAGGGCCGGACGCTCCGATACGGAGACCGACGGGCCCGCGAATCCGATCCAGGTCTCGGGGCTTGAATCCCGCTTCCTCCATCCGCTCCCTCCGCGCCCGCTGCGTCTTCCGACCGCCGAGCGCGCCGATGTAGGCGGCGGGTGAGGCCAGAAGCGTCCGGAGCGCCGGATCGTCAATCCGCGGATCGTGCGTCAACAGGACTGCATAGGTCTGTTCATCAGGAGCGAACTCCGGCAGGACTTCCTGTGGCCATGCAGTCAACAGCCGGTGAGGCTCCACGTCAAACCGGGAGGCGTCCGTGAAGACCGCCCGGGGATCGACCACCGTCACCTCAAAATCGAGTCGGTTTGCCAGCGCGGTGA
>JABDJZ010000555.1 GCA_013003255.1 Rhodothermales bacterium | reverse complement strand
AGGTTGTCGCCCAGAACCAGGTTCAGCATCGCGAAGATGAACAGGTTCAGGTAGGCGAAGAACCGCCAGTAGCCCGGGTCCTTGTGCATGTACCCGGCCGAGTACAGGTGGATCAGGCTGCCCACTCCGGTGACGATCATCGTCATCAGGAGCGAGAGGTGATCCACGCGGTAGGCAAAGTCTACCGAGAAATCGCCCGCGGCCATCCAGGTGAAGAATGTCGAGATGCCCCCTGCATCGGCCACGAACAGTGACACGGCTACCGCGAAAGGAATGGCGACGGCCGCCGTGCCTACGGTGGCTACAAGGAGCTCATTCTTTCGGAGCGCGGGAAAGAAGAGCGGGAGGAGTCCGTTGATCACGGCGCCGGCAAGCGGCAGCAGGATCATCAATCGGACGGCGAGATCAACTTCCATTGGGCGGACGGCCTCTTAGTATCTGAAGAGATTGATCTGGGTCACATCCACCGTCAGCTTGTTCCGGAAGATGGCGATCACGATGGCCAGTCCGACGGCGGCCTCGGCCGCGGCGACTGACATCACGAAGAAAACCAGGATTTGCCCGGCCGCGTCACCCATGGACTGGCTGAATGTGACCAGCGTCAGGTTGACGGCGTTGAGCATGAGTTCGACCGACATCAGGATGACGATCACGTTGCGCCGAAACAGGACCCCCAGAACGCCGATTACGAACAGGATCGCACTCAGCGAGAGGTACCAGTTGATGGTGATTTCCATGGACTAGACGAAGCGTCTTTTGGCCAGCATGACGGCGCCGATGGTGGCGACGAGCAGCAGGATGCCGATGACCTCGAAAGGCAGGGCGTACTGGGTAAAGAGCAGCGTGGCCAGGTTGAGGGCGGAGCCGGTCTCGGCCGCGACCCCGACGCTGACAGGCTCAGGCAGCACACCCAGCGCACTGGAAGTCGTGATCATCAGCGCGGCAAAGATGCCGCAGGCTCCCACGTATCCCAGGAACCGCTTGCCGTCTCCCGTCTGGAGTCGGGGCAGTTCGGCCAGGTTGAGAAGCATGATCACGAACAGGAAGAGGACCATGATGGCCCCCGCGTACACCAGCACCTGCACCACCGCGATGAACGTCGCGTTCAGGGTCAGGTAGAGGCCGGCCACGCAAAAAAGTGTCAGGATCAGCCAGAGAGCGCTGGAAACCGGGTTCTTGGAGAACAGCATTCCCAACGCACCGGCGATCGCCGCGACGGCGAACACAGAAAAGAGGATCGGCCCGATCATGAAGTGAGGTGTGGATGGAGGCAGTGGACGGCGCAGCCGGGTCCGGAAGGTCAAATAGATGTGCGCCGACAATCCGGGAAGCAGGGCGAAATTAGGTATGCGCGTTCCGCCCGGCAAGAAAAGATCGCATAAAGGTATCGGCCCAAAACAAGCCGAAAACGCCGATTTGGCGGGATCGATGGGTATTCCGTACAATTGATTTGTATCCCTTGCGACCCGTGGGCGCCTTTCCGGCCCCCACACGCATTTTCAGACCACCACGCAACGCAGACTCAGACAGATGAAGACGCATTCGGCCACCGCCGTCCCAGTTGCCTGATGCGCTCCCCGGTTGGGTAGAGCGCGTTTCCCGCTCCGCTTCTACTCGATCGAATCATGTCTGAAAATCCTGCCGGCTCCCAAGAGGCCTCTCTGTGGTCTGATATCCGGGACTCCATTCGGGGCAGCCGCCGCGACTACACCAAGGGCTCCATAGGCCGAGCCATCCTGGTGCTCGCCGTGCCCATGGTCCTCGAAATGATGATGCAGTCCGTCTTCGAGGTGGCGGACATCTATTTCGTAGGCAAACTGGGTGCGGACTCGGTGGCCTCCGTGGGTATCGCCGCATCCCTGATCATCCTTGTATTCGCGATTGGCCTGGGTCTCGCCATGGCTGCGGCCGCTGTCGTGGCCCGACGCATCGGCGAAAAGGACCACGAGGGTGCGGCGCACTCCGCCGCGCAGGCCATCCTTGCCTGTATCGGGGTGTCGATTCCCATCGGGGTGCTCGGTGCGCTGTACGCGCCGGAGCTTCTGGCCCTCATGGGCGCGTCCGCCCAGGTGATTGAGGTCGGGTCCGGGTACACGGCCGTTCTGTTTGGATCGAATCTGACGATTCTCCTGCTCTTCCTGATCAACTCCGTGTTTCGGGGGGCTGGCGATGCGGCGGCGGCCATGCGGGCGCTGTGGATCGCGAACATCCTGAACATCATCCTGGACCCCATCTTCATCTTCGGTTTCGGGCCCGTGCCGGCCATGGGGACCACCGGGGCCGCGGTGGCTACGGCAATCGGCCGTAGCATCGGAGTGGCGTACCAACTGAAGATCCTCTTCGGGGGATCAGGCAATCTGAAACTCAGCCTCCGTCATTTCGGACTGGATGCCGCGCTCATTCGGCGCCTCCTGCGGATTTCGGGTCCCGGCATGCTCCAGTACCTCGTGGGTACCGCCTCCTGGATGGCGCTGATGCGCATCATGGCGGAATTCGGAAGCGAAGCGCTGGCAGGCTATACCATTGCCATCCGCATCATCATCTTCGCGCTCCTGCCCTCCTGGGGTGTCGCCAACGCGGCCGCCACCATGGTGGGTCAAAACCTGGGTGCGCTCAAACCGGACCGGGCGGAACGCTCCGTTTGGCTATGCTGCGTGGTGGACGCCGTTTTCCTTGGCGCCCTGGGCCTCGTGATCATCGCGTTCAGCAGGCCCCTGATGACAGCGTTTACGGCAGATCCCGAGGTCATCCGGGTCGGTGCGCGCGCGCTGTGGATCATGGCCCTGTCGTTCCCGATCTGGGCCGTGGGCATGATCACAGTCCAGGCCTTCAACGGCGCCGGCGACACCACCACGCCCACGTGGATTAATCTGATGGCCTATTGGATCATCCAGATCCCGCTGGCCTGGTACATGGCGATTCCACTCGGTTTCGGTCCCACGGGGGTCTTCATCGTCATCAGCATCGCCCAGGTGGTGTTGGCCATTATCGGCACTATCTGGTTCCGGACGGGCATCTGGAAGCGGAAGGTGGTCTGATTGCGGTCAAGATGGCGGGCCAACACCTCCCGGCCCCGGCGCGTCAGTCTTCGAACCCTCGCAGGTCCCGTCCGTCAGTCCTCGAACCCGAAGACCTCGTTGATCTCGAGGCGGAAGGCGCGGGCGATTCGAAAGGCCAGTTCCAGAGAGGGGCCGTATTTGCCGGCCTCGATGGCGTGAATGGTCTGGCGGGTGGCACCCACCAGGTCCGCCAGTTCCTGCTGCGTCATCTCGTCCGCTTCGAACCGTAGTCGGCGGATTCTATTGGTGATCTGGGTCGACATCAGCTCCCCCTCATGTAGTAGAAGAGCTTGGTGGCGGCGTTGACGACCGAGGCCAGCAGGAGTGTCATGACCAAGGTGTGAAACATGACCAGACCTGACCCGGTGACGGAGCCTCCTGCCAACACCTTCCAGAAGACCACATGGCCCAATAGGCTCACCACGATGGCAATCACGAAGAAATAAGCGTTTCGAAACCCCTTGCCCTCGATGAGCCGGTCCCGCTCGTCCTTTTCCACCTTGGTTGACTCAAGACTCTGCGCTATCCCAAGGAGAATCTCAAAGAGGAGCGCCCAGCCGAAGACGGTGAGCAGCGGCCCGCGGAGTCCGTCGACCATCGGGGAGTCTGGTCCGGGAAAGCCGATGACGGCGATCAGGTAGTAGAGCGCGATGGCACCCGAGGAGGCCAGCGCGACCCAGGCGTAGAGTTCTGAGCGGGAGAAGTGCATTAGAGGAGATGGCTGTGTTTGGTATTCTTTACGCGATGTAAAAAATAAGTTACATCAGGTAACAAATATTGTACGCCATCCGATTCCGCGTCGGAAACCAGGCACTACCCGGGACGATTAACGGCCTCTCATTCCAATCCGTCGCCGCAATGACCCGACTTGCCTCCTCGCTGGCTCTCGCCACGCTTTGTCTGACCGTATTCACGACCACAGCCTGTGGCCAGTACAAGTCAGTCGAGTATGACTACGAACTGACTCAGATTGCGGAGGGACTGGAGAACCTTTGGAGCATGGCCTTCCTGCCGGGCGGCGACATCCTGGTCACAGAGCGACCGGGACGCCTGCGCATCATTCGCGATGGTGCCCTGCTCAACGCTGAGGTCCCCGGCCTCCCCGATGTCCACGCCCGCGGGCAGGGTGGCCTGTTGGATGTGATGCCGCACCCCGACTTCGCAAACAACAGACTGCTCTACCTCAGCTACTCCAAGCCCCAGGGCGGCACCGCTTCGACCACGGCCATCATCCGCGGCCGATTTGAGAATGACCGGCTCGGCGACGTCGAAGAGATCTTCGAGGCCGTGTCCGAGGGCCGGGGCCACTACGGAAGTCGCTTGGCCTTCGACGATGAGGGATACCTCTTCTTCTCGGTTGGCGATCGCCAGGCTTCTCCCAGTGGTGACCTCGAGAGTCACCCCGCGCAGGACCTGTCCAACCATCACGGCACCATCAATCGGATTCACGACGACGGACGCATTCCGGTAGACAACCCCTTCGTGGGCGAATCGGGTGTGCAGCCGTCCATCTGGTCGTACGGCCACCGGAATCCGCAGGGGCTGGCGTTCCATCCTGAGACCGGCGACCTGTGGTCCACCGAGCACGGGCCTCAGGGCGGTGACGAGTTCAACCTCATTCTACCCGGCGTCAACTACGGCTGGCCCGTGATCGGTTACGGAGTCAACTACCGCAGCGGATCGGCCATCCACGACAGCACGCATCGGGACGGCATGGAGCAGCCCAAGCATTTCTGGGTGCCGTCCATCGGCACGTCCGGGCTGGCATTCTACACTGGGGACGTATTCCCCGAATGGAAAGGTGATGCCTTTGCCGGTGGCCTCGCGGGAGCTCAGATTGCACGACTTGAGCTGGATGGCCAGAGCGTCTCGCTTGAGGAAACGCTGGTCAAAGGCGTAGGCCGGGTGCGGGACGTCCGCCAGGGACCCGATGGACACATCTACATCGGCATCGATGCCGCAGGTGGTCGTTCCATCATGCGGGTGGACCCAGTTTCTGGTACGAACTGAGTCCGTGTTCCTACTGCTGCTGCTGGTCCTGGCCAGCCTGACACAGTCTGCTCCCGATTCTCTTGAGACCGCCTGGCAGAGGGCGGAAGGCCTCGACCGCGCCCGGATGATGACGGAGCACGCCGGGCTGCTTCGGGGCAATGATCCTACCCGGGCCGATTCTCTCCTTCGTGAGTCAGTGATCATCGCCACGGCTGGCGGAGACTCTTCCCTCGTTGCTTTGGCGCTGACGTACGCCGGCAATCTCAGGTACTTCGAGGGTGACTTTGAGGATGCTCAGGTTCTCTACCTGCGGGCATTTGGGGCGGCTGAGGCGGTGGGTGATGGCGCCGGGGTTGCGTACGCGCTCAATGAGCTTGGGACGCTGTACAAACGGCAGGGAGATCTTGATGAAGCCCTTCGCTACTTCGAGGAGGGTCGGGCGGCGGCGGCCGGCGTAGGCGACACCATGCAGGTCGCAAACTCGATGAACAACATCGGCATTGTTCACGACGTCCGGGGCGAGTGGCGGACGGCCATGGAGCTGTTTGAGGAGTCGGCCCAGCTCAAGCGCGAGATCGGTGACCTGAATGGACTCACCTATAACCTCGACAACATGGGCATCACCTCTTCGAAGCTTGGGGAGTTCGTCGAGGCAGAAGCCTACTTCAACGAGGCGGCGACGCTCCGGCGTGAGCTGGGGGACCATCGTGGCTACGGCATCATCCTTAACAACATCGGCGAGATGCTCCTCGCCAAGGGCGATCCGTTGGCCTCCCGCGCGGCCTTCGAGCAGGCGCTCGAAATCGCCCGCGAAACCCGGTTTACTGACTTTGAACGTCACGTACTGGGACAGATCGGCGTCACGTACGAGGAATCCGGGGACTATCGCAGTGCGCTGGAGCAGTACCGCCTTCAGCAGGCCTTTTCGGACAGTCTGTTCACCGCGGAGCGCAGCCGCCAGATTCTCGAGATGCGGGAGCTGTTTGACACCGAAAGGCGCGAGCAGACCATCGCACTGCAGGACGCGGAGCTGAAGGCCCAGGAGGCGGCACTGCAGCGCAACTACCTGCTTCTCGGCGTGCTCGTTTTGATTCTGGGACTGGTTGTGGCCGTCGGACTATGGCGTCAGACTCGGGCTCGTCTACTCCTTGAGGAAGTCCGGGCAAGAGCGTCCTCGGAGTCCCAGGATCAGGAGCGGAGTCGGATTGCGAGTGATCTGCACGACAGCCTGGGACAGATGATCACCACGGCCCGCCTGCAGTTCGAGCGCTCGCAACCGATCAGGCCGGATACATTCAAGGAAATGTATCGGGAGATGCGGCGAATCGCCTTCAACTTGATGCCGGTCTCGCTGCTCAAGGGAGACCTTTCTGCGGCCCTTGCGGAACTGGCCGGTGATTTGTCCGAGTCGTCCGAGCTGACCATCGATCTTCAGGTTGATCTGACTCCGGACGCGCTGGAGCCCGCTCAACGGATCGCCGTCTTCAGAATTGTCCAGGAGTGGATGTCAAATGTGCTGCGTCACGGAGCAGCCGCCGAGGTCTGGATTCAGGTGGCCATCGACCAGGACGGTCTGGCGCTGGCCATCGAGGATGACGGCCCCGGGTTTGACATCACCCGGCTGGGTTCTGGCAGTGGACATGGGTGGCACAACATTCAGGCCCGGAGCAAGACCCTGTCAGGCACGGTCCGCGTCGAGTCCACGCCCGGCCGCCCCGGTTCGACCCTGATGCTGAACGCACCGCTTCGTATCGGTGTCGAGCGTGCGGCCTGATGGTGCTCCGAGTTCTATTGGTCGACGACCACCGAGTGCTCCGCGAGGGGCTGGAGGCGGCTCTAAATGCCCTCCCCGATATCGCCATCATTGGGAGTGTCGGGGCCGGCGCGGACGCCCTGGCGCGTTTGGCGGAAACTCACGCCGACGTCGTAGTGACCGACCAGAGTATGCCGGGAATGGATGGGTTGGAGCTGGCAGCATCCATCCGGCGATCGTACCCGGAGACGCGTTGCCTTTTGCTGACCATGCATGAAGAGGCCTTCCTTCGCGCCGAAGCCAGACGGGTGGGCGCCCATGGCCTTCTTCCGAAGAGCACCTCGGCCGAGGAATTGGCGCGCAGCATTCGACTGGTGGCCGGTGGCGGAACGGCCTTTCCGCCTGAGGCGGCGGCACCGGACGGGGGGCGTGAGGGCGTCAGGCTGACCCCAAGAGAGCGGCAGGTCCTGAACCTGATTGTTCAGGAATGCTCCAACGTTCAGATCGCCGAGAGCCTGTTCATTTCGGTGCAGACGGTCGAGACCCACCGGAAGAACATCTTTCGGAAGACCAAGGCTCAATCGCTGGTCGGATTGATCAACTTTGCCCACGCGAATGGGCTTGTGAAGCCCTGAGGCGCAAGGCATCTACCCACCGGTGGGTATTTCTGTGCCGAAACGTTCGAGATCGCGAGTTCGCCGCTAGGTTCGCGCGAAACTCAACCCGACCTCGCATGCGGCGCCTTGTTACCTGTTTCATTGCGGCCATTCTTCTAGCACTCCCCGCAAGAGCCCAATGGGAGCGAATCGACACGAACATTGGCGTCTCGTCATCAGCTACGCTGGTCGCCCTCGACGCCGATTATGTGTATGCACTCCTCCGGCTCCCGGCCAACGGCTCCGCCCTGTACCGTTCTGCCGATACCGGAACGTCATGGGAATCCGTCGCCTCGTGGCCGGCACCGACGTTTGTGCCTTCGGTTTTTGTGGAGACTGGCGGGTTCTTGGTTGCAGCCGGTGAATCCAGCGGAGGCAACACCATGTCCGTGATTTCAGCCGACCACGGCGCTTCCTGGACGATTGCGCCGAACGCCGGATTCGCCATTCCGAAAACGGTACACGCTGTCGGCAGTGTGCTCTTCCTGGGCACTGAGAATGTCGTAGCACGCTCGACGGACGGTGGGGCAACCTGGACAAACCTGCCATCCAGCCCGCTCTCGGTTGCGGCGCTTGCGGGTAGCAGCAGCGTCCTTGCCGTGGGCGCAAGCGGTGTGCTCAGCCGATCGACCGACTCGGGCGAGTCCTGGGTGGCGGTCGGAGCCCCGGTGCCGGCCTCCCAACTCACAGGGATGTGGGTCAGTAACTCGTCGATCTATGTCAAGTCGATTCTGGCGCAGCCTTTCGTTTCCGAGGACGACGGAGCCAACTGGCAGCAGGTCGCGCTCTTTGATCCATTCGTTTACAACACGGCGCTGGCATCGCCTAACGGTGGGACCTGGGCACTGATGACCGGACTGGCGGCCCCATACCTCTCTACCGATGGCGGGCTCTCTGCCACACTGCTGACGGACGGTTTCCCGACCGGAATCCTCGGCCAGCCCTGCACCAATGCCACGCTGGTGTCGAACAGCCACGTCGTGACCAATGCGTGGGGCTGTTTCAATTCGAACACCGGCGTTTATCGGTTTGCGCATTCGGGATCCACAAGCCTGGAGACCGGACCGATGCCCGGCGATCTCACCTTGTCGGCCTACCCAAACCCTACGGTCGGGGACGCGACGCTCACTGTCGGCGACTCGGGCAGTGGCGTTGTGACGGTCGAGCTCTTTGACATGCTGGGCAGAATCATTTGGCAGGCTCCAGTCAGGGAGTTGGCCGGGGACACCGAGGTAGAACTGCCGATGGGAGACCTGCCCGGTGGGACTTACTTCCTGCGGGTGGCCACTCAGGCGGGCATCAAGACGCTCCCGCTGACCCGGTTGAAGTGAATCCAGGGAGCCGGCTCATTACCGGTCTGCAAACATCCAATTAGAGCGGTAGTCCCTGGTCAGCGGCACATCGGTCAGCCGCGCGCGGACCATTTCCACCGGCATCCGGCCGCCCTTCATCACGGCGTCGTGGAATTCCCGTGCCGTCATTTGCCCCGAATCCACCAGGTCGCGGTACAGCGCCCTGAATTGGATGCCGCCCATCATGTAGGCCACCTGGT
>JABDJZ010000548.1 GCA_013003255.1 Rhodothermales bacterium | reverse complement strand
GGCCTGGCAGCCGGTCTGATCCGACCCGGACGGCGCACTACCCCCCACGACCATGTCGATGATTACGAAGATGCTGCTCTCCCAACTCGGAGGCGGCCAGCTGGAGCAAATGGCAGGTGCCATCGGTGCCGATTCCGGAACCACGCAGCGCGCGGTGGAAGCCGCCCTTCCAGCCCTGATGGCCGGCCTGGCCAAGAACGCGTCTTCGCCGTCCGGTGCGGCCTCGCTGGCCTCCGCGCTTGATTCAGACCACGACGGTTCTGTGCTCGACAACGTGGGCTCACTGCTCGGCGCCTTTGGTGGTGGTGGAGGAAGCAAGAGTGGCCTGGGTGGTCTGCTTGGTGCCGCGGCCGGAATGCTGGGCGGTGGCGGCAGCTCGCGGGCAACCAACGGTGCCGGCATTCTCAAGCACGTCTTCGGCAATAAGAAGACCGGCGTGGAGCAGGCCATCGGGCAGGCTTCAGGCCTTGACGCCGGCCAGGCGGGCAAACTGCTCATGATGCTGGCACCCATGGTAATGGGCGCTCTCGGCAAGGCCAAGAAAGAGCGCGGCCTGGACGCTGGCGCCATCGCAGGAATGCTCGCCGGGGAGAAGGAAGAGCTTGCTTCGGCTTCCGGCGGTCTCGGTGGCCTGATGGGCATGCTGGACTCCGACGGCGACGGCGACATTTCCGATGACGTGACCAAGCTCGGTGCGGGCCTGCTGAAGAACTTCCTCTCGAAGTAGTTCGCACTGCGTCCGGGGGTCGGTGGCGGCCTAAAGGAATGGTGAGGGATGTCGATTCCTTAAGAGTCGACATTACCCCAACCGTACGCCCCGAGTCCCTGTATGAGCAGTTCGCTCATAGATCTGCCACACGACCAGTTTGAGCAGTTCCTTGACCTCTCTGGAGACATTGTCTACCAGACGGATCGGTCAGGGCGCATCACCTATGTGAATGCGCGGGTCACGGATCTGCTGGGATACACCCCGGAGAGCCTGCTGGGCTCTCACTACCTGGTGCTCGTGGACCCGAGCGCTCGGGCAGAGACGTTCCGATTCTATTCGGAGCAGGCCAGGCAGGAGACCACGCGGACGTATCATGAGTTTCCGGCGGTTGCCCGGGACGGGGCGCGCGTCTGGGTTCAGCAGCACGTCCAGTTACTCTACGATGACGGGAAGCTCAAGGGCTTTCACGGTGTGGTACGAGATGTCAGCCGGCTTCAGAAGGTGGAGCAGGATCTCGAGGCGCGCGATGCGCGCATGGAGCTTCTGGGCCAACTGGCCGCCGGCACGGGCTCCCAAACGGATCGGATCGACGAGGGCCTGAGCGCAGCCGCCGAGCTTCTCGGCCTCTCGACTGCCATTCTCAGTCGGATCAACGGTGACCGGTATGAGGTGGTGCAGTACTGGCCGGAGGATGCAGGCATCCACGAAGGGCAGCAGTTTGATCTGGGCGCTACTTATTGTGACCTGGTCCTGCGTCAGGAAGGAGTCGTGGCCATTGAGCACATGGGCGAGTCGCCACACGCGGCGCATCCCTGCTACGAAGCCTTCGGGCTCCAGGCCTACATCGGGGCGCCGGTCCACGTCGGTGGGCGCATCGTCGGGACCATCAATTTCTCGGATCCTCAGCCTCGAAAGGCGGGATTCACGGGCGCAGACACCGGATTCGTACTCCTTCTGGCGAGGTGGGTCGGCTCCGTACTCGAACAGTCAATAGCGCTTGACCGCATTCAGTCCGCAGAGGGTCAGTTACGCCGCGTGGTTTCAGCCTCAGCTGACGGCGTTACCACATGCGCCCCGAACGGCCGCATTCTGTGGATGAACCGGGCGGCCTGTGACATGCTGGGCATTTCCCAGGAACCGGTTGGGCAGGACATTCGCCTGTTCATTCCATCGTACTTCCAGAATCCGGGGACGTCGGGTCCCGAGCATCGGCAGGCCATTCAGTATGGCGGCACGCCGTTCGAGATCGAACTGACCATCACCCGCACCGAACACGCCGGCGGCAGCGTAGTGGCCGGCATATTCAGGGATGTCTCGGCCCGCAACCTGCAGGCAACCAAGCTCCGTCGTCGCGAAGCCGCCCTCCGGGCGTTCTTCGACGGAACACCATTCCTGATGGGTATCCTCAGCCTCAGGGGTGACGAACTGGTGCACTTGTCGGCCAACGCGGCGGCCATTGACTTCCTGGGGCTACTGGTCCCACCGTCCCTCTTGCGCGACGGCGAGTCCACCGAGAATCTCCCGGACCTGACAGCGTGGAAACAGGCCTGCCTGCGTTGCGCCGCCGAGCGGAAACCGGTCCGGCTCGAGATGCAGTTTGACGGCCGGTGGCTGAATGTGACCATCAACCGGATTGAGGATCCCACCGAGGACGAAGCGCGGTTCTCGTACGTGGCCGAAGATGTGACCACAGCGCATCATCAAGCGGTTGAACTGGCCAAGCGAACGGCTGAGTTTGAGGCCATTTATGCCTCCATTCCGCACGGCGCCGTTTTCGCGAACGCTGACCACGGCATCGTGGCCGTCAATCCGGCGTTCCAGACCATGTTCGGGTACACGGAGGCGGAGGCGCTAAGCCTGGACGCGGCATTCCTTTTCCCCGATGGCAGCCCGGGCGGAACGGAAACCCCGAGAGAAATCACCTATCACCGAAGCGATGGGAGAGGCTTCAAGGCGGAGACCATCCAGGTGCCGGTGCCGGGACCGGACGGAAACAGGCTTGGTTGGCTGGCGCTGATTCGGGACGTCACGGAGCGCAACACCAACCGGGAGCGCCTGAGCATGCAGGCCAACAT
>JABDJZ010000536.1 GCA_013003255.1 Rhodothermales bacterium | reverse complement strand
GCCTGAACCGACTCGCCCAGGATGCGCATCTGCCGTCCCGCATCGTTGAAGTAGTACTCCCGCGTGACGTCGAAGCCCTGGGTCTCCAGCAGCTTGGCAATGGTATCACCGAGAACGGCGTTGCGACCGTGACCGACGGTGAGTGGACCGGTAGGGTTGGCACTGACGAACTCCACGATGGCAGTTCGGCCGTTGCTGTCCACGTGGCCGAAGGCGGCGCCTGCCGCCAGAATGCCGCGGAGGGAGTTTGAGAGGTAGGCGGGCGAGAACCGGAAGTTCAGGAAGCCGGGTCCTGCGACCTCGACCGCCGAGATCCGTCCTGGATCCAGATCCAAACCGTCTGCCAGGTCCTGGGCGATGGCCCGGGGAGCTTTCTTGAACGCACGCGCCAGTTGCAGAGCGACATTCGTCGCCACGTCCCCGTGGTCCGGGTTGTTGGGTTGCTGGAACTCGACCTCGAAGTCCGGCGGCAGTTCGCCCATGGACTGCAGTGTCGAGAAAATCTGGGCGGACAGGTAGTCGCGCATCTTGGAGAGGTTTGGCCGAAGGCCGGTGACAGGTGCGGCAGCGTGATCAGCTGGCTGCGTCCGGTGTGCCGTCTACGTAGTAGTCTAGGACATCCCGCCAGGTAACGATTCCTACCAGGATCCCGTCCAGTGTGATGACCGGGAGTCCGGAGATGTCGAGGGCCAGCAGCATTTCTGCAGCGGCCTCGACCGAGGCGGTCGGCAGAATGGTGAACGGCTGGGGAGTCATGACCTGGTGAGCTTTCTTTTCGAGCGTCCGGTGATCGCGCGTCCGTTCGGAGGGAGACTCCAGGAACGGACTGAGGGCGCCCAGAACGTCCCGGTCGGAGATCATTCCGATCAGTTCGTTCCGCTCCATCACCGGGACGTGGTGAAACCCGCCCTGATTGAGTTTGTGCCGAACCACCTTGAGCGGGTCGTCCGCATTCACGCGGACCACATGCCGGGTCATGATGTCTTCCACGGTGGTCATGACAAAAGGTAGGTACCCCCGTCGACGTCCCAAAACCTGTCGGCTCATCCTCCGTATGACGCGCCATGCGAAAGTTCGTACTTCTTCTGGTCCTCGGAGCCCTGGCGATTCCCATCGATTCTGCGTGGGCGCAGCGGGACCACGCCTTCAGCATCGCGCGGGTCAAATACGCCGGCGGTGGTGACTGGTATAGCGACCCCCAGTCACTCCCCGAGCTTATCCGCTTTGTGCGCGACAACACCGGGCTGGACATCGCACCTGAGCCTGAATCGGTCGAGTTGTCCAGCGAGAAGCTGTTCAGTTTTCCATACGTCTACCTGACGGGTCACGGCAACATGGTCCTGACCGAGCGGGAAGCCCAGGCGCTCCGCAGATACCTGCTGGGGGGTGGTTTCCTGCACGTGGACGACAACTACGGACTCGACCGCCACTTCCGTCGGGAGTTGAGAAAGGTGTTTCCAGACAGGGACCTGATGGAATTGCCGTTCTCGCACCCCATTTATCGGAACCAGTTTGAGTTCACAAACGGCCTTCCAAAGATCCACGAGCACGACGGGGCACCGCCGCAGGGTTTCGCCATCCTGGATGATGATGGCCGGGTCGTGGTGTTCTATTCGTACGAGTCCGATCTCGGTGACGGGTGGGAGCCCGAAGCCGTGCACAACGACGCCCCGCAGCTTCGGCAGGCTGCCCTTCGAATGGGGACGAACATCATCACGTACGCCATGATGCGTTAGGTCCGACTCCACCGCGTGTCAGGTCGGCATCCACCTTCAGATCAGATCCAAGATGAAGTCCACCCTGCCAATCATTGTCCTGCTGGGAGTTGCCGCCGTGCTCTTCGCGCTCAACCCGAAGCCCGCAGAGTTCGAACGTTATGTAGAACAGCGTGTCGAGGCCCGGTTCAACGAGGAGGGCGCCGACTCGAATCGCCTTGGACGTCTCTTGACGGATATGGGATCGTCGGTGGTCGGCTCACTGGCAGCCCGGGTGAGCGACCGCGCCAACTACCAGCTGTTCAGCATTTACACCGTGGACATCGGCGGCGACGGTGATCCCGACGAGGCCTGGCGGTTTCTGGGGATCGCCGGTCAATTCATCGAACTATCGGGTCCGGACAGCGAGTAGCCGCCGAAAACCGGTCCTCGGCTGGATTTGACGGGTCCGGTCGTAGAGAAGGGAGCCCGGGCCTGCCGCCATAAAAAAAGCCCCGGGCCCCGCGCCATTCCGGTTCGCCCCGGATGTGGAGGCAAACCAAAGGGCAGGGCGCGGGCCCGGAGCCTCCGGCCCACTACTAATTCAAGGCCGAATGTGCAGGGTCAACCCGTCAGCCGGACCTGCTCAGGATCCGGCCATGTACAACCCCTCATGGTCGACGCCTACGCCGGCCATGATGCGGACTGTAGCCAGCATTCTCCAGTTCAATTTCCTGCGGAGCAGAAGATTGAAAGGTCAGCGGGCTCTGAAATCGCTTGGTGTGATGCCGAAGGCCTTGCGGAATCGCGTCGTGAAGTACTGGGGGGATCGGAAGCCCACCTGGTCAGCGATTTCCTCAAC
>JABDJZ010000530.1 GCA_013003255.1 Rhodothermales bacterium | reverse complement strand
TCCAGGTTCACCCGGCCGGACCTCAGCCTGGTGAGTGAACTCAATGGCCCCGTGCTCGCGGCCAGAAAGGCCACCGCACTTTCCGAAAAGGTTGCCATGCCCTCAGCCGAACTCCCTTCCCGCTGCAGTTCAACGGTAACAGGCCCGGACGTCATGGCGACGGACGCGGCCAATGCTTCTGTCGCGCAGGGGCGCACCAAGAGCGCGCTTGACAGGCTGGCTGCAGGAGGTGGGGATCCGCCCTCCTGGAGGACCTCAGATCGACCGCTGGAGGCAATCAGGTACCCTCGGTCGTAATGGGGCAGGTAGAGAAGCGGCTCTTCGGCAACGGCCTCTCCGATAACGAACGCGTGTAACCTCAAGTCCTGTTTGTCCCAGAGGAAGCGGACCAACGTGTTTCCATCATCGCTCTCGAGGATGGCGATGGCCGTGTGACGGGTTGCCGGGTCGGGCCCTTTTGCCGCCAAGAGGGTCACCGATCCAGCGACTGGGTCCTTGGCCTCCTGATACGGATTCAAGTGGATAATCTGCGCCGAGGGGCCGGGCTCGCGCAAGGCCTCATAGTACTCGGTCCAAAAAAGCCATGCCTCGCGCCACGTCTCGTCCGTAGCAACGCGCCCGGCTATCATGGCCCGGTCGTCCGCAGTCAATGCGTCCGGGTTCCGGATGTATAGCTCAAGGAGATGGGCGAGGTCGCGCATTGGCGGAGGCGCTGAATGGAATTACCCCGTACTCCTGACAGCCTTATCGGGTTGCGTAAACGTATTCGCTGGCCATCGCGTCGGCCCTTAGCGTTTGAACCACGCCCTTTCGAATCAGTCTCACTACGTATTCAAACACGTAACGGTACTTGTCGCGGTATGCGTCACGGGTCAGTGTCGGTAAGGCGGCGCTGGCAAACTCGAACTGTGACCCTGGCACCTGTGTGTGGTCGTACTCGCTTCGAACGAAGGCAGCCGCGCCATTCAGAATGGAGGCGATTTCGTGCTCTTCGTAACCCGCCTTCCGGTAGCGAGGAGAAACGCGTGAACGGGTGCTCTCAAGCGCCGCCTCGAGGATTGGTACCAATTCCTGGACAGAAACGGTCACCTCCTGTTCGTCCTGAGGTTGACAGCTGGCCACTCTTCGGACGATGCACGAGCGGACCGCGATTGCCGCCGTGGTGAGAGGAAGAGCCTTGGCAAAGAGATCCTGCTCCTTGAGCGTAGATACCACTGCACGCAGTGCCTCTGCACCTGAGGGATCACCCGGCTCAAGACGTAGCCGGGCTTCCAGAACCTCGCGCGGCATGGATGCACCCCATTCAGCTGGGGTGTTGTTGTCCAAGGTGATCCAAAGCGTTCCGGCGCGCCTGACAATCGAGCATCCGGATTCATCAGTCGCGTGAGCTTTTAGAGTTCGAATCAGCCGAGAGAGGCCGGGATCCACCGACTTGGCAACTCGAAAGAGACCATCCTCCACTTTGCGACTCACCAATCGCCGGGAATAGGTGAACAGCAGTTCGACTTCCAGCTCACTCCAATTCATGCGCTCATAGCGCTCCCGCAGAGAGTAGAGGCAGCCAATATCATCACGTCTGAACAGGTCTGCCAGGCAGTCAAGTGCCAGATCCGAGGTGCTCAGGCCATGGAGGAACTCTGTACTGGCCCCATAACGCCGCTTGGCATCAAGATGGCCAATCGCCAAGGCGTGAAAGGCCTGGAAGAGGCGATCCACGTCTTGCCGGTCCGGGCGATCTACAAGGGCCCGGCCAAGTAAACGCTGAAGCTGCTGAGGGGCGATCACGGGTGAGGGGAGGAAGCTTCTCTCTACCTAATACGGGAAAAAGTAGAAATCAAGCGGGGAAGCCCTACACCGGATGTCGATTCCGCCAGGTGAGGTCTCGAAGGCGACCAGGTACGAGATGTCGCCAAAACGATGGCCGGCCCGTTCACGCTTGTCGACAACGACGTTGCTTTGTTTATTGCTAACTCCCCTCAGTGCTCTCCAGTGATAGGTTCAGTTTCCCCTTCAACGATCAGGCAGGAGGTGATCGCGGTAACGTCCGCGTCACCGCCAGCGCACCTTGCGCGGGCATTTGTGGACCGAGCCTGCCTTATGGCCGTCGCGCTGGTCCGAATGCGCCGTCGGTCGCGGAAGTGGCGCTACATCGACCCGTCACTCACCGACCATGACGTCGCTCTGGATGCGCTGGCAGATGCTCTTTCCCGATCGCAGTCCGGGCGGTTCAATCAGGTAGCCTCCTATTTTCAGGACCTGGACTGGGAGCATCTGAATGAAGAAGAGTTGGTCACCGCACTCCGTCGGTTTGTCTTCCGAAAGGTGGAGGACGGTGTTTACCGCATGTTTCAGGAGCGCGACCCCCAGCTTGCCAAGCTGATTCGGGTCCTCCGAAACGCCGCCAATTCGTCAGAAGAGGTCTCACTGGTTCGCCACGGCGGGCGACTCTGGGTGTGCGTCGATGGGGCGCTTCCCGCGGCCAACGTGTCGACGCTTCCGTTGGAACTCCTTGAGCGGCGTTTGTGGGTCTGTGACGGGGATACGGCCCCGGACATGCTGAAGTGCGTAGTTCGGGTTCTTCGGTATCAGACGCTTCATCAGGCGGCAGTACCGCTGACAGGGTTGGCGCTTGTTGTGCGTGCAGTGGTGGCCCGGGCTCATTGCAGCCCTGTCCAGGTTCAGGAGGACGAGAGAGACGCGTTTGAGTGGTCTGATCGCGTCAACACTTCCGTGGACCGCGTTTGTGACAGACTATGGTCCTCATACGAAGGTCAGGTAGCTCCCGGCGTGTACGCCGGCTACCGCAAGGCGGCAAAGCTGGTTTATGCGGAGGGGTACCCGCAGTCCGCGGCGGTGGCTCGCTGCGTGGAAGGTGCGGAGGCGAATTACCGTGAAGCCCATCGAAAGGTCTTCGAGTATATTGCGCGAAAGGTCAGAGCTGATCTCCAGGCGTTCTACAGGTCCGAAGTTTCTGCAATCTCGCTTCGCTGAAGGGAGATAGGAGTATCGTCGGGACGGTTCGCCGCCACGGGAAACGCCCTATCCCGACCCCATGTCAGAGGTTGACGAGCATATCATCGAAGTCTGGGTTCGAAATCCTGACTCATTGTCGGCACGGGTCCGCCAGGAGGTAGAGCGCCGAATCGCGCAGTTTCCCGAGTGGCGGGAGACGGCGGAGTATTGGAAGGAGTACTACGGGACGTTGGCGGAGGTAGAGGCCGAGGGAGTGCCAGAGCAGGGCGAAACCGTTCGATACAGTCTGTCGGCAGTCAAGCTGCCCCAGGTGTCTTCGCCGACACGCTCCCTCGCCGCCAAGGACGCGGGCTCCGAGCAGGCATTGGAGGAGCTGGTTTCTTTCCTCCACGAGGATCCGGAAATCCTGGTTCGCTTCCTCCTTGACCGCGACCGGGGGCAGGTGCTGATTCGAGCAGTTGCCCGTGAAGGGGCCCTTGCATCGATCGAAATCCCGGGAGTTGACCAACCCGTTCCTCTCAACGCACGTGGACAGGCGACCCTGGAGGCTTCCGCCAAAATCCTGGAGGCGCTGGAGAAGTCTGCTTCAGCGCTGAGCGTTGAGTACAGGGCGTAGCCGATGGCCGCCCGGCCCACCTTCTCCGAGGTCCACGAGGCCTACGCCCGCGTTGCCTCAAGCCTGAGAGAAGCAGAATCGGCCCGGGCCAGGGTCTATCTGGTCTGCCAGTTCCTGAATACGGTGGCGCACAGCCCGAGGCTTGCTGACCTGTACGCGGAGCAGTTGCTCGCAGGGTTGCCTTCACCTGTGTCCGCGCGCGAGTTCGAGGGCATATCTCCCGAGAGGTTGCTGACCGCAGCTGACCTGCTTGAGGCCGCGGGTATGGGGTTGGAGGAAGATTCCATCGGTAGTCGGAGGCTGGCCCGATTGCGGGAGGTGTCAGAAGCGCTGGCAACGGCGGCCATGGGCGGTACGGGGTCGTCCGACGGGTTGGTGGTTCCGCTTGCCGAAGCAAATCCGGACGTGTCTGTGGAATGGGCGATGAGGCCCTGCCGGCTTACGACTCGGTCCCTGACGCTGTCGCGGACGTCGGGTGGTGATCGGTTTCAGCTTTCCGGGGTCATGCTTGATGGCGAAACACGGTTCCAGACGCGCGTCCACAAGCCTGTTCTAGTGGCCCGTCGCCTTCTGGGCGTCGCAGGATCCGTGCGATTCGCAGCTGCCATCGAGCTCGAAGCCCCCGCACCGCTGGCAAGCGGGGACCTGGCAAATCTGGGCCTGACCCTCCTGACGGTGGATGCGATGTCTTCAGCGTTGATGACGCCTCGAAGACATTGCCTGCAGCCAGGAGTCGCGGCGGCGGGGGATGTTCAGGCCGACGGGCGGGTGACGCCTTTCGCCGCGGACCTGCTTTCGCACATCGTAACGTGTGTCTTCCATTCGTCCGCCGGCACTCTGGTCGTGCCTCATGCGATGCGGGAGGATGCGGAAGCCCAGGTTCGCTCGCAGAAAGAGCAATGGCCAGATCGTGATCTCAGCATTTTGGGCGTTCACCGGGTTGCGGATGCCCTGTCCGACAATCGCATATTCCACTCGAAGCGTCGGTCTCGGCGCGTCAGGGTTTGGCGGTTTCTGGAGCGCTACATATTCTGGTTCACCGCAGTTCTGGTCGCCGCTGTTGGTCTCGTTTCGCTGGCAGCCTTTGGATACGGCCCCGTATCAGTGCTACGCGCACTTGCTCCGACTCCGAAGGTGACAGCCGCACCGGAGGGAGCCACCTCAGTTGCCGGTAGCACTAGTGCTTTGCTGGATCTGGATGACGGCGGATTCGTGGCGGCGGGATGGCATGGGGAGTCGGCTTTCATCCGGCGATATTCCGATGCCGACTCCTTCACCATCTGGCCAGCCGGGCAGGATCTTGAGGCACGGCTGGGTTCCTTTCGAATCATCCGCCTGGTGCGGGCCGATGGCGGATTATTCCTCGTCGGATCCACGGCTGGCGGCGACGACTCCGAGGGTTTCGTCGGCCGGATAACACCCGATGGCAGGATTGACTCTGAGTTTGGTGAGGCTGGGGTGGTGATGCTCGGAGCCTCAGAGCCAGAGGCTTTCTGTGAGGCAGACGACGGGCTGGTCGTGGTGGGGTCACGGAACAACAGCATCGCGGCCTGGCGACTGTCTGAGGATGGCAGCAGTGTCGCCGAGTTCATAGGGCCGCCAGGATCCGGGGGACGGGCCTGTCTCGTCCTCGGGAACAGTATCCTCATAGGAGGCTGGGCTCCGGGTGAGCGTAGCCGAGCGGCGCTGGTACTCAGGCTTGATGGACAGCTGCAGCCTTGGTCTGGCGAAGCGTCATTTCTGCGAGACTGGAGCGACACAGCCGCGGACGAGGTAATTGGACTTGCCTTCGAGTCGGGCGATATCCAACTGGTGGGAACGTCGACCTGGTACGGAAGCGTAGAGCTGGTCGTGGACCCTATTGATAACGACGCGACGGGCCTTCTCCGGCTTCCCCTGGGCCGAGTTACTGGAAGACCGCAGATCCTGCAATCTGCGGCCGGATCTAGAGTCGTGGCTTTTTCCAGTCTGAACTTCTTGAGCCCCGAAAGGGAGCCGGTGCGGTCCGAGCACGAGGTGGTGATCATGCCCATCTCCGGGCCTGCGACCAGCTTACACGGCGCACGCCTTCTTGAGAATGTGGAGGCCGACGATCTTGTGAGCGCCGTGGCCGCACTGTCCAATGGCAGCTTGGTTGTGGGCGGTACCAGAGTGACGCCGGACGGCGCCCGACCATTTGTTGAAGTGATCCCCAGCAGGTAAGCGGAATGAAGAGGATCAGCGTGCCCGTCATCGATGAGGTCTCGGGAGAGGGCCGGGTTCTCAAGGTGGAGGCTAGTAGCCTGCCCGCTGAGGATGGACTCACCCGCATGCTTGTCGCTGGCCAGTCAAGCCGGCCGGGAGCGTTCGATGTAGTGCTGGAGGCGCTTGAGTCGCTGGGACCGCTTCATCCCGCGCACTACGTGGTGCAGGTAGAGGACGCGGGCACTCCGGTTCGAGGCCGGTCATCCAGACTTGGTCTCGCGCTTGCGGCGTTCTGCGAAGCCCGGCGTTCGCAGTCCAGGGTGCCTGGTCCGGCAGGACATCTGGCGGTGACCGGCGACCTGAGGTCAGATGGAACGGTGCTGCCCGTCGACGCAGAGACCTTGCCATCAAAAGCTGCCAGCGCCCGCGCTGCCGGTTGCGACGCCTTCGTCGTTCCGAGTTCGCAGGTCTCCCTGGCACAATTGCCGGGACTGACGGTCATCGGTGTAGACCACCTCCGTGACTGCACGGAAGACCCACGCATTCTGGTCTGGCGAAGGCCTGGTGTCACAGAGTTGGTGCGCCGTCGTCCTTTGGCCTCGACGGCTGTCGCCGTTTCCGCTTTGCTAGTGGTGATCCTGATTGCGACGGGCATCGCCCCCTTGGGGACCCGTCCATTGGGCGGTCTCCCGGGTTTGTCGTCCGAAGGCACCGAGTTCAGGGTCGAGGGACTTGCCGGTGGCCACGTGCTGCCAAGCAGTTATGCTCGGCGGTTGGCCCTACGCCCGGATGGCCGGATCGTGATCGTGGGTACGGGCAGCGAGGCCGCAGGATCTCAGTCCCTTCAGATTGTCGCTGGCTTCCTGCCGGATGGACGACCTGAGAGGGCATTTGGGGATGCAGGCGTCGTGCTGCGAGACGTCGGTCGGGACCTCACGGGGGTTGATGTCATCATAGATCCGGATGGAGCCATTGTCGTGGCAGGCAGCGCCAAGATGACTCTGGCGGGAGATTTCAGCCTTTCGCGATATCTACCTGACGGGGAGCCTGACCCGAGGTTTGGCGAGGATGGATTTACGTGGACCCAAGTGGCCTACGACACGGACCGAGCCAGGGCCGTTCGGCATCATCCGGCCGGAGGATACGTCGTGGCCGGAGATGCGCATTCCGGTGTTGACTACGACTTGGCGCTGCTGAAGTATGCTCCAGACGGAACACTGGATACCGAGTTCGGCAACGACGGTATCGTAGTCGAAGACATCGAGGGGCGCGACGGCTTTGGTGGAATGACGGTCGATGAGGATGGTCTCATCCTTGCCGTAGGTCGAGGTGGTTTTCGCGGCCTCGCTGCCAGGTATCTCCCAAACGGTATGCCTGATCCAGGCTTCGGAGACGCTGGTAAGGTGGTTCTCGCCGCTGCCCCTGGCTACGAGGAGATGCTGGTGGAAGTCATCTCACGTCCGGGTGGAGGTTACCTGACTACGGGATACTCCCGGATGGGTCAGAACGCCTACGACCTCTTCGTAGTCGGGCTTCGTCCGGATGGCTCGCTGGATCCAGCGTTTGGTGACGGAGGAAGAGTGGGCGTCGACCTGGGTAGCGTGGCGGAAGAGCCGGTGGATTTAGCGGTGCTCGAAGATGGCCGGATTGCCATTGTCGGCCGCCGCGAATCAGACGGGCAGTCTGACCTGATGTTGGTAGTGCTGGATCAGGACGGAGCATTGCTGGGTGAGCCCGTTCTACTCGACGTCGGCGGCGGGGATGAGATTGGGTACGACGTGGCGGTTGAGCAGGGGGGATCGCTTCTGATTGCCGGGGCGTCTCGAAGCGGTGGGTTGTCGGAGATGTTGTTGTTGCGGGTGGTGGTGGAGTAAGCGTGTTCGCGGCGGTTTGCCGCCTGAATCATCAAGCGGCGATAAGGCGGCTTCGGTCGAGGCATTCGAGCAACGACTCAGCGATATAGTCGAGGCCGAGAGACTGAAAAAGCCCCCAACCACTTTCGCAGTCGGGGGCCTTCC
>JABDJZ010000518.1 GCA_013003255.1 Rhodothermales bacterium | reverse complement strand
CTCAGCGTGACGAAGTCCACACGTTGTTGCTCCGGTCCACGTCCGGGAGGTACTTGCCGGGATCGATTTCGACGCGGGCAACCTCACCCGCCCTGAACTCGGCACGTTGCTCGCGCTCACCGTTCATCCAGGCGTCCACCGGAAGGACGGATTGCTCGGTGGAGCCGTCGTCATAGGTCACGGTCAGCACAACCGGATAGGGTGACAGCCCCCGATCCTCGACTACCACGGTGACTCCGGATTCTCCGTCGATCACGCCGGTCACGGCCTGGTCCAGGGTCCACGTGGTGTAGAACTGCGTGGTCCAGAACCAGTCCAGGTCGAGTCCAGTCACGTCCTCGAATGTGTTGAACAGGTCGTACGGCTCGGGGTGTTTGTAGGACCAGCGCATGGCATACTCCCTGTAGGCCTCGTAGAACAGTTCATCTCCGAGGATGCCGCGCAGGGCGTGGAGGCTCACGGCGGGCTTGTTGTACGCGGCCGTTCCGCGCGCCGCGGTACGGTAGGGATACTGGTCCGCGTGTCGACGGGAAATACGCTCGTCGGAAGTCCCCGCAATCCGGTAGTAGCCTTGGCGGGAGGGGTCCCAGACCAGAGGATCGCTCCAGAAATCAACCGTTCCCTCGTTCGTGTTGAATGAGGTCAGGCCCTCGTCCATCCAGGTGTCGTCCTTCTCGTCCTGTCCGACGATCATCGGGAAGTACATGTGAGCGATTTCGTGGAGGGTGACTCCGAAGAGTCGACGGTCATTGGTGCGGCTTCCGATAAGCGTCATCATCGGGTACTCCATCCCGCCCCCGATAATGCCTTCCATGGCGGTCATGTGGGGATACGGGTAGGGGAAGAAGGTCTCCGAGAGGAACTCGATGGAGAATTTGCCGAACTCGGCGGAGCGGACCCAGGCCGTGGATTCCGGCCGCCAGAAGGCGTGGATCTCGGCGCTGTCATCCACACCGTCGCCGTCGCGATCCCCGACGTTGGCCATGGTCATGTCCCAGAGGTACTCGGGCGAAGCGCCCCACGCAAAGTCACGGACGTTCTCGGCCTGGAATCGCCACGTCAGGTTGCCGCTCGGGCTGGTCCGGGTAGCCTGGTAGCGGTCGGCCTCATCCACCACGCGGATGATGTAGTCCGTGTTGCTCCGGGCGGAATACATGCGCGCCACTGACTGATCAGAGAGGACTTCTTCGGCATTCTGCAGCGTTCCGGTGGCTCCGACGAGCCAGCCCTGGGGCACGGTCAGAGACACATCGTAGTCGCCATAACCCATGTAGAACTCGCCTTCGCCGAAGTACTGGTCCGCTTTCCAGCCCTGAACGTCATCATACACGGCGAATTGAGGGTACCAGTATGCGTTGAAGAAGACCTCCCCATCGGTGCCGTTTCGGGGCGCACCTGTCTCTGGTACCTGGTAGCTCCAGGTAAGGTCAAACGTGGCGCTCTCGCCTGATTTGATGCTGGACGGCAGGAGGAGCCAAAGCACACTTCCATCAATGCGGTACCCCACGCTGCCCTGACGCTGCGTTTCCAGCAGTTCGGTGCCGTTGAACATTACGCGGCCAAGGGACACCCCTCCGGTGACTTCCTGAGGACGGTTTCTCACGGCTCCCTCAGCGTGCAGATTCTGCCTGAGATGAATGGCCACCCGCCGGAGGGCATCGGGCGAGTTGTTGTGATAGGTAGCGGTCTCTGCGCCCTTCAACATCCCCGTGGAGGGGGAGAGGGAGGCCGCGATGACGTAGTCGGCTGTATTGGTCCAGTAGTTCGGCCCCGGCGTGCCGCGTTCCGTGCGGGTGCCTTTCTCAATGGCTGCGGTGAAGTCAGCGTCGTAGATAACCGGGTAGGGAACGGGGCGGCGCTGCTGGGCCGATGCGGCGATTGTTGCTACGCCGACGACCAGTGCAAGAAGCGTACGTTTCATGGCCTGCACGAAATGAATGGACATTTCCGCCAGTGTAGGCGCATTGAAAACCCGTGTTCGTGGGGGAATCCCGGCAAGACCGTCCGTGAAGTGGGGAATGGAGCACCCACGGATCGGGAAATCACCCACATGGACGGCTTTCCAGGCAGGTAGGTTTGTTTCCCCGCCCTCCAAGCCTGTCTCCCCATGCGCGTCCACCTTCCTTCGGTGCTCCTCAAGGAGGCCATCGTGGCACCGCCCGGATTCAACCGTTGGCGCGTGCCGCCGGCATCCGTGGCCATTCACCTGTGCATCGGGTCCGTGTATGCCTGGAGCATTTTCAATCCGGCGCTGGTCAAGGAACTGGGTGTGGTCGCAGGTGCGGCCGGCGACTGGTCGCTGAGTTCGGTGGTCTGGGTCTTCTCGGTGGCCATCGTATTTCTCGGATTGTCGGCTGCGTTGGGCGGCAAGTGGCTGGAGGAGGTAGGTCCGCGTGCCGTCGGCTTCACCGCCGCGTTTCTCTGGGGCGGCGGTTTCCTGATCGGCGGGGCGGGAATCGCCCTCCACGAACTCGGGTTGGTCTACCTGGGATACGGCGTGTTGGGTGGCTGCGGCCTTGGTTTGGGGTATGTCTCACCCGTTTCCACGCTGATCCGGTGGTTTCCGGATCGACGCGGACTGGCCACCGGCATGGCCATCATGGGGTTTGGTGGAGGCGCCATGATCGGTGCGCCTCTCAAGGAGTGGCTACTCAGGCTGTATTTCGAGGCCCCCGAGCGACTGGGGGCCGTGGCCGACGTGGTGCTGCAGACGGATGGGGGGCGACGTTTCGCGGAAACCGCCAGCGGCCTGGTTGAGGTGGTCATTCCGACCGCGCGGGACCTTGCCACGTTGCCGGTCTCCATTCCGGAGGGGGTCTACGTGGTCGGCACCGGTCAGACGGGTGCCGCTGCTACGTTCCTCACCCTCGGCATTGTCTACTTCCTGGTGATGCTGGTGGCAGCCTGGTCCTTCCGGGTACCGGCACCCGGTTGGAAGCCGGCCGGTTGGGAGCCGCCGGCAGAAGATCTGGCAGCGAAGAAGATGATCTCGAAGGCGCACGTGCACATCGACACCGCGCTCAAGACCCCGCAGTTCTACCTACTCTGGATTGTGCTCTGCTTCAACGTGACTGCCGGAATCGGCGTACTGGGGGTGGCTAAGACCATGATGTCGGAGATTTTCGGCGCCGGGCTCCCCCAGGTCGTAGACGGTGCCTTTGCGGCCACCTATGTGCTGATGATCAGCGTTTTCAACATGCTGGGACGCATCAGTTGGTCATCAGCTTCGGACTATCTGGGCCGAAAAAACACCTACCACGTCTTTTTCGTGCTTGGGGCCCTGCTCTACGTCTCGATTCCGTTTACCGCCACCGCGATGAGCGTAGATCCGGGTATCACCTGGCTGGTGGTGTTCTACGCCGTGACGATGGTGATTTTCACGATGTACGGAGGAGGCTTTGCTACCATTCCGGCCTATCTGGCGGACATTTTCGGATCGCGGTTCGTGGGCGGGATTCACGGACGCCTGCTGACAGCCTGGAGTACCGCCGGTGTGCTGGGTCCAGTCCTGATCACCTTCCTCCGCCAGCGGTCCTCGGATCGGGCGCTCGCTGAGCTCGCGGCGGGGGTTGATCCCGCGGTGTTCGAGGCCACCTTCGGAGCACCTCTCGCCAGGCTCTCTGAGTTGGCGGAGGCCCAAACGGTGACCGTGAGCCGATTACTGTCCATCGTGCCTGAAGGCACACTCGACCCAACGCCCGGGCTGTACAACACGACCATGTTCGTGATGGCGGGACTGCTGGTTCTGGCGTTCTTTGCCAACCTGGCCGTGAAGCCGGTGGAGGAGCGGTTTCACATGGCTCCAGAGGGCTGAAGCGCAAGGCTGGCGAGGTGGCCTTGGCGGTTGCCGACAGGGTGGGTGGGCTGGCCACGGGGCGGTTCACCAGTCCACGGCGCGGATCGGCGCGTTCTCGGGCCGCTCGTCGCGAACAGGTGAACTGACCCTGAGCGAGGGCATGCGAGGGCGACAACCAACCAATGCGGACCCCAAGACCATGCGCTTCCTTCCCATCGCCCTTTTCGCCCTCATCCTGCCCCTCGCCGGGTGTTCAGATAGCCCAGACTCCACCTACATGGATGAGCCGGTGGCCGCCGAGGCGCCTGCCGCAACCATGAACATCGTTGAGACGGCCGTGGCTGCCGAATTCAATACGCTCGTAGCCGCCGTTCAGGCCGCCGAACTGGTCGATGTCCTCACCGGTCCTGGACCGTTTACGGTATTCGCTCCGACCGACGAGGCCTTTGCCGCGCTCCCGGAAGGCACTGTCGAGACACTGCTCATGCCCGAAAACCGTGACCAGCTTGTCGCCGTGCTGACCTACCACGTGGTCTCCGGCAAGGTGATGGCCGCTGACGTGGTAGGCCTTACCTCAGCCCCGACAGTCCAGGGCGCCGACATCGCGATCAGTGTTGTAGACGGAGCGGTCAAGATCAATGACGCCACCGTTACTTCTGCTGACGTCGAGGCTTCAAATGGAGTTATCCACGTGATTGACCAGGTGATCCTGCCCCCGCAGGACTGATCCGGACAAGAGCCTAGCGCTTTCGGATGGCTGGTCACGAAAGGTGACCGCGCCATCCGAATGCAGCGCTGATCCGAAGGGGCGCTTCTGTCGTATATCGATGGAAGCGCCCCTTCATGTTGTTCAACCCATCGACCGCCCCCGTGCTTAGATCTGTCAATCCTGCCAACAACGAGATTATTCAGGACTATCCCGAGCACTCCCCGGAGGAAGTCTCGGAGATCCTGGGTGCGGCGGATTCTGCGGCGCGAAGCTGGGCTCGAACCTCATTCGCTGACCGTTCCGCACTCATGCGTATTGCCGCGATCATTCTTCGCGAACGCCGGGAAGAGCTGGCGCGACTGATGGCGCTTGAGATGGGCAAGCCTGTCGCCGGCGGGCGCTCGGAGGTGGACAAGTGTGCCTGGGTGTGCGAGTACTATGCGGACCACGCTGAGGGATTCCTGACATCGGAGGTTATCGAAACCGACGCCACCACGAGCTATGTCGCATGTCGGCCACTGGGTGTCGTCCTGGCCATCATGCCGTGGAATTTTCCCCTCTGGCAGGTCTTCCGGTTTGCCGCGCCTACGCTGATGTCGGGCAACGGCGGCCTACTGAAGCACGCCTCGAACGTAACCGGGACAGCGTTGGCCATCGAGGAGATCTTTCGCGAGGCCGGTTTCCCGCAGCACCTGTTTCGCACACTGAAGATTGACCAAGAACAGGTGGCCTCGGTGATTCAGGCCCCGGTGGTGAAGGCCGTCACGCTTACAGGCTCGGTTCGGGCGGGTCGCGCGGTGGCTGCGGAAGCCGGGGCCTCCCTGAAGAAGACGGTGCTGGAGTTGGGCGGTAGTGACCCCTACGTGATCCTGGAGGACGCCGATCTCGACTTGGCGGCCCGGACG
>JABDJZ010000474.1 GCA_013003255.1 Rhodothermales bacterium | reverse complement strand
GCGGTGAGTGCACCGGTCGACATCGGGTCGTTGCCGCTCCCTGCCACCATCGTTCCCGAGGCGTGGATCACTGCGATCTCGCCCTCGCGGCCGCTCTCAAGACCAGCGGCGGAAGGCGAGGTGGAGGCGTACCGGACAAGGCTGACCGTTCGCGGATCATCTCCGAAAACGGACTCCATCTGATCTGTGTAGGCCGTGCCGTCAATGAGTCCGGCCGAAAGCGCCTCTCTGGCCGAGAGAATGGTGCCTTCATCCAGCAGGGACTCCACCTCCTCGGAGCCAAGGTCACGGCTCTCCGCGATGGCGTCAACGAAGAGCGCCTCCATATCCGAGACGATTTCCGCAAGTTGGAGTTCGTTCTCCGACGACATGGACGAGCGGGTATATGGCTCGACGGCGCTCTTGAACTGTCCTGCCCGGACGGCCTGCGCCTCGATCCCGGCCTTGTCAAAGAGGCCCTTCAGGAAGGTGAGTTGCAGCGCAAAGCCGTTGAACTCAAACATGGATTCCGGGTCCAGCAGGATGGAGTCCGCGGCCGAAGCCAGGTAGAGTTCATCCTCGCCCATGTAGTAGACGTCACTCGATGCGATGACCGTCTTTCCTGCCGCGCGAATCTCGAGTATTTCCCGTCTCATGGCCTCAAGCGAGGCCCAGGGCGTCTGGAGGTCCCCGAAACGAAGCCAGACTCCCTCGATACGGTCATCGGCCGCCGCCATTCTGAACGTCCTGAGCACGTCGTGCAAGTCCACTTTGGATTCGCCGCCGAACGCCTGTGCGATGGGGTCCCCGGAGACCATTTCGGGGTAAGCACCGGAAAGCTCCGCGACCAGAACGGTGTTCGGTCTGACGGACGGCGCCTGTTCGGCGGAGGACGCGAGGGCCATGATGAAGAGGAGCCCGAATAGGAAAATCAGACCCAGGCCGATCAGGGTGCCGAGGAAACTCGCCGCCAGCGTGGTAAGGAAACGCATGAAATGAAACCCAAGGTGAGGGGGACGATTAGGGCGCTATACGCAGACCCGCCAAAGTGTATCCTCCGAAATGGGCGCAGCCACCGAATACTACATTCCTTTGCTTCACCCGCTGGTGGTGCATTTTCCCATCGTGCTGCTGCTGGTCGCGGCAGGGATGGTGGTGATCTGGTCCGTTCGGGACAGGGACGGGTGGCTGAGGATGGCCTGCGGATTTGCCTGGCTCGGCTCGGTGGCCGCGGTCGTGGCATCGCGCACCGGGGAGCAACTTGAGGAGGAGGTGCGTGGGACGCCGATGGTGGAGACCCTGATAGATCTGCACGAATTGAGCGCAGACTGGACCGTCCTCCTGGCATTCTGCCTCAGTCTCGTGCTTACGACACTCCTGTTCGGGGCGCGCTGGTGGCCGAACCGCGCCGGGAGCCCGGGAGCAATCCGCCTGCTGGTGCTGCTGCTTGCCATTGCCGTGGCGGTGCTGATTGCCTGGACCGGGCATCTCGGCGGACTAATGGTCTGGGGCGTGCCGCGGTAGGACTGCGGGCATCCAGGCCGCCTGATGCCTCCGCGTGGAGACAGCCCCTGCGCCGCTCGGGAGGCGGCTTTTCTGGGCGCGTCATGTCCACGAAGCTGGACAGATCCCAGCTGGCATCGTCCGAGAACGAGCGTAATCGGCACTCCTTGGCGGTGGCACGGCTTTGTCTTGTGAGGTGGGCGAGGGTCCGCCACGGACAAGACAGAGGTTCACAATGAGAGTTCAACTACGACCAATGAGGCTGTTTTCCAGCTTTGTTCTGGCGATGATCCTGTTGGCGGCGGGTGGTGATGACGCCTTCGCCCAGCGATCGCGTACCGGGACCAGCCGGACAGCCACCAAGACAAAGCGGGCCGAGCCCAAGAAGGCGGCACCGGCCAAACGTACTCCGACTCGCAGTCGCGCCACGCCGAGTCGGAGCGGCAGCTCGTCTCGGGCTGCGCAAAGCCGGAGCGGCAGTTCGTCTCGTGCCAGCCAAAGCCGGAGCGGCAGCTCGTCTCGTGCCAGCCAAGGCCGGAGCGGCAGCTCGTCTCGCGCCACACAAAGTCGGAGCGGCACTTCATCTCGCGCTGCCACGCGCAGTACGCGGTCGGGAGCGTCAGCGAGCTCCGGGAAAGGAGTAGATCGGGGCAGCAGCGGCACGCGCAATAGCGGGAGCGGCGTTCGGAGCGGGGCGACGCGCAACACCGGCAGCGGCGTTCGCAACGGCGGCACGCGCAACACCGGCACCGGCACCGGCGTCCGTACCGGCGGCACGCGTAACACCGGCACCGGCGTTCGCACCGGCGGCACGCGCAACACCGGCAGCGGCGTCCGCAACGGCGGAATGCGTAACCCCGGAATCACCTCCGGCTCAAGAAACGCTGGCACCGGAAGCGGCGGCCGCGTTGTGCGGGACCGTCAGCCACGCCATGGCCCGGCATCGAGAGGTGGCAGCCGAATCCAGGGCAACCGCTCGCTGTTGCGCGACACCCGCACCGGACGCAGGGTTCACATTCCCTCACGCAGGTGGAACTATCGTCGGCCTGCCTACCGAGTGCCCCGGTACAACCGGACGCAGTTGCGACGCTATCGCCCGCGCATTCATGTGGACATTTACTGGCCCTGGGTGGTCCGCCACCAGAGGCACTGGCGGCCTACGTATCGGTACCGCCAGGTGGTCAAGGTCCACACCGTGGTCTACGGCCGTCCTTCACAGGCCGAGGTTGAGGTAGAGACGGTCTACTCGCATGAGGTGATTCACGCCAACGACGAGTTCGCGGAGATCGATGTGCGCATCGAGCGACTGGAGCTGTTCCAGGGCGGTCGGTTCCTGGGGTACGTCGATCGGCTGCCGTCCGGCCTGAGCGAGATGACCGCCACGGTCTACCGGGACGGAGAGGTCTACTTCGACCGTGAGATCTTCCTGCTCGGCGATCCCTACGCGGGATTTGAAGTGATCTCCACCCGCGCCTATGATGGCTACGTGCTGGACGCGTACCACCATCGGGACGGGTACCGCGCGGGCAAAGTGGATCTCCGCAATCATCGGGTTCGCAGCCAGAAGTCGTCTCGCCTGTTCCGGCCCAATCGGGCCAACGGTCACGTCCCGATTTCCCTGCTTCCCAACGACGAAGGGTGGCTCTGGGACTACGGACTGGATGCCATTTCGGCCACGGTGGATGACTATGACTGGTACTACGGAGGTCAGCGCACCTCGTCGGTCCGTCCCACCGCCGGGTGGAGTCAACAGGACGCCTGGGATTACAAGACGCAGGCCGGCGCCGAGATCCGGTTCGAACGCGAGTCTCAGATCCGACGCGTTCAGTAACGGACCCTCAATCCGATCGCGCGGATGCCGCGTCGGGTTCCTTCGGGAGCCCGGCGCGGTTTCTTGTTTGTACGGGGCCAGTGGAGCGGTTCGTGGAACTCTTGTGGACTCGCGGCGGGGTCTGAAACCCGTACTCGGACATCCGGTATGAAACCGGCTAGAAACACCACTGAGATGGACAGGGCGTCACATTCAGAAAAACGCATCTATGGGCTCAGCGAACGGGACAGGTCAATCCTGCGCCTGGTCGTTCAGAGCTTCATTGATACGGCCGGCCCCGTGGGGTCGCGCTTCCTGTCGACCAACTACCAGCTCGGCCTCAGTCCTGCCTCGATTCGCAACACGCTCAGCGACCTTGAGTCCCGAGGATTTCTGGACCATCCGTATACGTCGGCCGGCCGCGTTCCCACGGAGCGTGGGTACCGCGCCTACGTGGATGAGTTGATGGAGCAGATCCGCCTGTCGGAAGAAGAACAGCAGGTGCTCCGCTCCCAGTTGACAGAGAGCGTCTCGGATGCCGAACAACTGGTTCGGGAAAGCTCCCGGCTTCTCAGCCAGTTTGCCAACCTCCTCGGCGTGGCCATATCGCCGCGTCTTTCTACCGGAGTTCTGGAACGCCTCGAGGTGGTCCCGCTCTCGTCCAGTCGCGCGATGTTCGTGATCAGCGTTCGGGGCGGACTGATCAGGACGATTATCCTCCACGTCGAGTCCGAACTCTCCCGTACCGCACTGGACCGTGTGGTTGCCCTGTTGAATGAGCGACTGTCCGGTCTGACGCTCGATGAGATCAGACGAACCTGCCGGGAGCGGGTGCAGGATTTGCAGTCGGACGGCACGGGGGTGGTACAGCTCCTGATGGACTCCTCGTCGATGCTATTCTCCGAACCGCCGGCCGATCGCAAGGTCGAAGTTGGTGGGACGGATCGCATGCTGGCCCAGCCGGAGTTCCAACAACCCGAGGAACTGCGGGACCTGATCAAACTGGTCGATGACGAGGCCGCCGTCATTGGACTGCTGGACACGTCGGATGATGAGGCCATCGGGTCGGCGCGAGTGCGCATCGGGAGCGAAAACGCAAAGCCCGACGCGGAGGCACCGGCGCGGTACTCTGTCGTAACAGCCCCGTACCAGCGGCACAACATGCGGGGGACCATCGGCGTCATCGGTCCGACGCGTATGGACTACGCCCGCGTCATCTCTCTGGTGGAAGGGATGGCCGCGTTGCTTTCGTGGTCTCCGGATGATGAATTCCCGCTGGGCTGACCAGTACAGTTAACAAGGATCTTAGCAGCAAAGGATTGGACAACGCATCAGAAAACAGTACCCCGGAAATGCCGGATTCGCCGCAGGCTGAAGTAGCCGTGGACGAAAGCCCGGAGGCCCGGATCGGCCGACTCGAGGAAGAACTGGCCGGTCTGAAGGACAAGCTCATGCGCCAGGCTGCAGAGTTTCAGAACTATCGACGCCGGACGGATCAGGAGAAGGACCAGATGATGGACTTCGGCAAGCTGCTGGTGGTTCAGCAGCTCCTGGATGTCATCGATGACTTTCGCCGGTCGCTTGATGCTGCGGAGAACGTAGGAGATAACCCCGATCCGGAGACCCTGCCGGAGGCGTTCAAATCACTCCACACCGGCGTTGCCATGGTCTATGGCAAGCTGCTCGGCGAACTGGCCAAGCTGGGTGTCGAGCAGATTGACGCCGTGGGCAAGCCCTTCGATGAGGGTGAGCATGAGGCCTTGATGTCACAGCCGGCAGAAGACGGCCAGGAACCCGGCCAGGTGGTCTCCGAGATTCAGACGGGCTACCGCATGGGTGACCGCGTCATTCGTCATGCCCGCGTAGTGGTGACGGCCTGATGCGCGACTACTACGAAATTCTCGGACTCGACCGCTCAGCCTCGGCCGATGAACTCAAAAAGGCCTATCGGAAGCTGGCCCTGAAGTACCATCCGGACCGCAATCCGGGAGATACCGAAGCGGAAAACCGGTTCAAGGAAGCCGCCGAGGCCTACGAGGTGCTGTCGTCTCCTGAGAAGCGCCAACGCTATGACCGCTTCGGCCATGCCGGCGTTCGCGGAAATGGTGCCCAGGGCGGAGGTGCCGGCTTCCAGGACATCAACGACATCTTCAGTGCCTTCTCCGACATTTTCGGAGGCGGTGGGAGCATCTTCGATGAAGTGTTCGGAGGCGGAGGCGGCCGTACCCGAAGGGGCAACCGACGCGGTCGGCCTGGCAGTGACCTGCGCATCAAGCTGCCGCTCACGCTGGAGGAAATCGCCGAAGGGGTCGACAAGAAGATCAAGGTCCGTAAGTACGGGGCCTGCGAAACCTGCGAGGGCCGTGGCGTAGAGGATGAAGCCGACGGCTACGATTCCTGCACCACCTGCAACGGCGCCGGCGAGATTCGTCAGGTGAGTCGCTCCGTGTTCGGGCAGTTCGTCAACGTCCAGCCGTGTCCTACCTGTCGCGGCGAGGGGCGCGTCATCAAGAACCCTTGCGCCGAGTGCAGGGGAGAGGGGCGTCTCAAGACGGAGGAGACCATCCAGCTCTCTGTTCCGGCCGGCGTGCTGGAAGGACATTACCTCACTGTTCGGGGAGCCGGTAACTCCGGGATCCGTGGAGGCAATCCGGGTGACCTCCGCGTCGAGATTGAAGAGAAGGCCCATGAGCATTTCTCCCGGGAAGGACTGGATGTGGTGTACGACCTCTACCTCTCGTTTCCGGACGCGGCCCTGGGCACAGAAGTCGAGGTGCCGACCCTCAAAGGCCGGGCACGCCTTCAGATTGATGCCGGTATCCAGTCCGGCAAGCTCCTGCGCATGCGGGAGCGCGGGATCCCGGACATTGAGAGCAGTCGACGGGGTGATCAGATCGTACGGGTGCAGGTCTGGACTCCCCGGAGCATGACGGATGACGAGCGGGATACGCTGGAGAAAATGCGGGAGTCCGAGTCATTCTCGCCGGACCCGACGTCGGTCGATGATCGCAAGTCGTTCTTCAGCAGAGTGAAGGACGTCTTTTCGTGACCGAGCGCCCTGACGAACCCGGCCCGGTTACCGGCACCATCATTCGGCGGGCCATGCGGCGCGTCCCTACGCCGGTGACCGTCGTGACCATCGGCGGTACTGAGCCGAGAGGGATCACCATTGGCTCGTTCGTGACCGTGTCCCTGGAACCGCCTCTGGTCAGCTTCAATGTGCAGCACTCAGCCCGCATTCACGACAGCCTTCTGGCGGCTGAGCGCTTCGCCGTCCACGTCCTGTCCTCGGATCAGGGATCACACTCGGAGCTCTTCGCAGATCCTGAACTGAGTGGTGCCGAGCAGTTGAGCCAGGTTATGCATCGTCTGGATGCCTCCGGCGTGCCGGTGCTCGATGGGGTGCTGTCCCGATTCCTCTGCTCGGTGGAGGGTACGCAGACCGCTGGTGACCATACCATCGTTGTGGGGAGGGTGCTTGAGTTGGAAGCCCGCGATTCGGGCGATGCCCTGCTCTATCTGAATAGGGCGTACCGGTCGCTCGGCGACTGAATCGGCGCGATGGCCCGCGCGAGTGCAGGGCCGCTTCGCGTCACGACGGGCCGCGAAGGCACTGAACGTCACTCCGTGGCCTGCACCACGAACCGCGGATCCAGGGCCTGTCCAAATGCGCCGCTTCCGAAGAGCGCAAAGTCATAGCG
>JABDJZ010000456.1 GCA_013003255.1 Rhodothermales bacterium | reverse complement strand
GGGCGCAGGGACGACTCGCCCCTAGTACTGAATCGCCAGCACCTCGTCAAAGTCGGGATTGACACCGCGCGCGAACTGGATGGCCTCGTGATCGGGCTCCAGGTCGTTGAAGTAGAACTCGACGCCGTCCGCTCGCTGCTGATCGAGGTCGGCAGCCATATCCCGGAGTCCCTGCACGTAGGGCTCGTAGTCGGCGCCGTCCTCCTTGGTCTTCACCACCAGGAGCAGTGCGCCCTCCTCGAAGGGTGCCTCCCAGCCGGTCGGGATGTTGTCGCCAAAGTGGAATAGAGACCCCTCCTCCATGACCTGACGTTTGCCCTCGCTGCACAATACCCATCGCCCACTCACCGTAAAGACCAGGCTCTCAGTTGGATGAGGATGCTCCTCGAGATACATCCCCGGCTTCAGTTCGATGAAGAATGCGCGGCTGCGGTCTGCGAAGAGCAGTGGGCCGAAGATGCCCTCGTGGGTCAGCACACCGACGGATTCTACCGCGTCCCGAATCTCGGGGATGATCGCCAGACCGGTGGCCAACTGTACGTACTCGGGGGAAACCTCTGTAGCCGGCACCACGAACTTCGCCAGCGTGTCGGCCGGAGCCATGGAGGGCGCATCGTGCGTGTGGTCCGCACCCGAGGCGGGGTCATGCGAATGGTCGGCTTCCTCCTGTGAGGCTTGACATGCGCCCAAGGACAGGGCGGCCAGGACAATCAGGATCTTTCTCATCGTTCTTTGCGGTAGTTTTCCCAAGGGGTTCAAGATAGGTGCTGGCCGAGCCCCGGAACTGATCCGGCTTGAATGAGCCGTTGACCCACCCTCCCATTCATGGCTCGTCGCTCCGCCGTCCTCCTTTTCTGTCTCCTGGGACTGGTGAGCTCGGCGGTTGCTCAGGTCGATGGACCTGAGGCCATCCGGATATCGCTTTCAGAGGCTCTCGGATTCGCGGCGCTCCAGAACCCCGCGATACTGGAAGCAGGCGCGGCAGTCCGGGAAATGGAAGGGCTGGCCCGCCAGTCTGGGGCATTTCGAAACCCTTCGCTGATGGTGAGTCACGAGCCGTCATGGCGAGACGGCGATGGCTACTCGGAGACCTACCTCACATTGAGCCAGCGGCTGGGGCGCATTGGCGAGAGGCGGGCACGGCAGTCGGAGGCGCAAAATCTGGCCGCTGCGTCAAGGGCTGCATTCCTGGCAGACAGTCTTGACCTCACGTTCCAGGTTGGCCTGGCCTACCTGAAGGCGGCATCCGCGGAGCAGCGGGTGGACGCGCTCGCGAAAATGGTGGATGCGTTTCGGCTCTCGGACGAAACCATGCGCGAACAGTTGGCCGAGGGCGAAATCTCGGGGTATAGCAGACGGCGTCTTCTGGTTGAGCGAGCGCGCTACACACTCGAGCTTGCCCGCGCGCAATTGGCGGTTCGGGATGCTCGTCGTGGGCTCACCCGCCTCATCGCTCCGGCCAATTCCGGGTCGACGTATGCGCCCATACGCATCGAATGGGAGATCCCCGAGGTTCAGACTGTTGAAGCCTATCTCAAGCTGGCCTTCTCGCGGCGGCCCGTGTTGGACGCCGCCCGGTTGGAAGTATCGGCTGCCGAGGCAGGTCTGCAGATTGCACGGGTGACACCTCGCCCGGACCCAACACTTACTGCCGGATATAAGTCGCAGTCGGACGGATTCGACGGAATTGTGCTGGGGCTCTCGACTCCCCTGCCGTTGGTCAACCGGAATCGTGGTGCCACCGAGGCCGCGCGGATGCGGCTTCTGGCCGCCGAGATCAGAGCCGACGCCGCTCGCTATCGCATCGAGACTGAAGTTCGCGGTGCCTACGATGCTTTGGTTTCGGCGCACGCGGTCTTTGGCGAGCTGGTCGATGGCGCGCTCAGAGACGCTGGAGACCTTATGACGACCGCCGAAGCAGGATACCTCGAGGGCGAAATGAGCCTACTGGAGCTGCTCGACGCCGCACAATCTACCTGGGTCCAACAGGATCTGATCATTGACCTCCGGGCAAGTCGCCTGGAGGCCTATCTGGAATTGCTCCGAACCATCGGAGCAGGACCTGACACTTTCCAATAGACATGAGAACGATGAAACGAATTCTGGCCGGCGCTCCGGCAGTTATCACTGCCGCTTTTCTGGCGCTGACTCTCACAGCCTGTGGCGGCTCCAATGCCGACGCCGAAGCTGACCATGAGCACGGCGCTGACACCCACACGCATGATGAGGTAGCCGCGGACACTGCCGGCACTTATGTGGATTCGACGGGAGCCTTTTTCGATGCGGATCCAGAAGGACATCACGAAGGTGAAGAGGAAGGCCACTCCCATGACGGAGACGGTGCCGAACACTCTCATGAGGATGGTGACGGCGATGCCGAGCACTCCCACGACGGTACCACCTCGTCTCACGACTAAGCATGCGGCGGCTCCACATCTGCTCGTTTTCCCTGGTATCGCTGATACTGGTTGGTTGTGCGCCCACGTTGCCACCGATGGCGGTCGAGGCCCATGTCCACCCGGGAACGGCAGTTACGCTCTGGACTGACCAGAGCGAGCTGTTCTTCGAGTACCCCCCGATGGTAGCGGGCCAGCCTTCTGAACCGTGGGCCATCCATGTCACCCGGCTTTCCGACTTCAGCCCGATCACCGAGGGGCCTCTCACACTGGCCTTTCAGGCAGAAGATGGGCGGGTCTATACAACCAGGAG
>JABDJZ010000436.1 GCA_013003255.1 Rhodothermales bacterium | reverse complement strand
ACCTGAAGGTTTCCGGAGGCCTTGTACCCGGACCCTATTTCCTGCTGGTAAAGACGCAAGGACAGGCGTCCACCACCCGGACCTTTGTCGTTGCCGCACGCTCCGGAGGGGCTGTTCGGTTGGACGTCGGTCCGGGCGGAAGTGTCGGATCAGCACCTGAGGTCATCGTGGAAGTCACCCGTGACGGGTACGTGCCCCGAACCAGGACCGTGCTGTGGCCGGCCGAGCAGCATCTGGACCTCACGCTGGGAGTGGACGATGCCGGGTGCCAGCCCGCCATTCGTTGCAGTGCTCCCGCGCCCCGGACTGAGTATGTGGCGGGCGCCGACCTGCTCTTGGTCCCTGCCGGTGAATACGTATCCAGTTCCGGGGAAGTCACCCTTACGCAGCCCTATTACATCGGCGAGACTGAGGTTACCCGGTCCGTTTACGAGGCCATTCGTCCGGAGGACAAGGGAGCAGGGGAGGGGAATACGCCCATGCGTGCCGTCTACTGGGAGTATGCCGCCCAGTTTGCGGACGCGCTCTCCGTGGTCGAAGGACTGGAGACGTGCTATGCGTCCAGTGCCGCCATTCAGGCTGAGGCGCGAGAACTCCCCTATCCCTATTCCTGCTTCGGCTATCGCTTTCCCACGGAGGCAGAGTGGGAGTTCGCGGCTCGCGCCGGTTCGACCGAGCGCTTTGCGTGGGGCAGCGATCCCGCCGTAGCCGGTGACTACGCCGTGTACTGGGGCAATACCAACAATGAAATCCAACCCGTGGGCTCCAAACTGCCCAATGCCTGGGGGCTCTGGGATGTCCACGGCAATGTCGCGGAATTCGTACACGACGCGTTCGGAGTCAGGCCGACGGGAGTAAACCCTGTCAGCAGCGGCGTGATCAAGGTGGCCCAATACCTCGGTGGACACTCGGGCGAACGGGTGGTCCGCGGCGGACATCTGTGGTCCCGGGAGAGCGAACTCTCGTTTGCCCATCGGCGCGGATTGAGGAGCAAAGAGATCCAGGTAGGTTTTCGGCCGGCTCGAACGGGTCCGAACCTGGATGAGGCGAATCGCGCCCCGATCACACCCCACAGTCCTTCGATTCCCGATGGAACGGCCGGAGTAGCGCCGGGAGCATCCTCATTCCTTTCGTGGCGTGCGCATGATCCCGACTTCGACCCGCTTCAGTTCTCCGTGTTTTTTGGTCCGGGTTCCGCGCCGGAACTGGTGGCCAATCAACGCGAGGCTTCCTACACAACGGGGCCTCTGCTTCCTGGTACCGAGTACTTCTGGCGTGTGGAAGCAACGGACCGGCGGGGCGGAATCGCCTCCAGTCCGACCTGGCGATTCAGCACCACCTCGGTGGAGGTCGATACCTCGGACTACTGGACCGACCTCGAGGGATTCTCCTTCCAGCGCATTCCGCCGGGCTCGTTCACCATGGGCTCCGTGGCCGGAGAGCCTATTGAGGCCCCACCCCATCTGGTGACCATCACCCGGCCGTTGGCCGTTTCGCGTTTCGAAATGACCCGTGGGCAGTGGTGGACCCTGATCGGAGAGCCCTACTCAGAGGCCTGGATCAACGTACCCCCGACGAATGACCGTTGGCCTGCCCGGTCGACGGATCGAATACGGCCCGTACTTCGGGCGGCCAACGAGTTGTCAATTTCCAGAGGGCTGAATCCTTGCTACCTGCAGGCCAGTCTGTCGGAATCGATTCGGATTCCGGAGACCCCGTATTCGTGCGAGGGGTATCGATTGCCAACGGAAGCGGAGTGGGAATACGTGGCCCGAGCCGGGACCGGAACGCCCTATTCCTTTGGGTCCGATCCAGACAGCTTGACTCACTATGCCTGGTACGCCGGCAACAGCGGAGGACTTCGCTGGCCGGTCCGGGGTAATCCACTGCCAGTCGGCTCCTTGAGACCCAACCCGTGGGGCCTGTTTGACGTGCACGGCAACGAGAGCGAGTGGGTCACGCACGCGATCCCTTACACCTCTGAGGCTCAGACCGACCCGGTTGGAGATGGCACCCAGAAGCGGGGAGGCAGCCTGTATGAAACGGCCTGGCAGACGCGTACTGCGTTTCGCGGTCTGCCTGGAAATGCCCAGTCTGGCTTCCGCCCCGTAAGGACGCTGGGGCCCGGCGGTTTGGGACCGCCTGAGGTCCGCGCCGCGCGAAGGCCAGTCGACGGGACAGACACGGTTTGGGAGAATGCCGTCCTTGAATGGAGTGCGGTGGATCCCAATGGCGGTCCACTCACCTTCGACCTGTACCTGGGAACGACACCGGCACCGGGGCTCGTTGCCGAGGGGCTGGACACGGCGTGGTACGAAGTTGACGGGCTCTCGGCGGGGACGAGGTACTACTGGCGGGTGAATGCAACCTCAGATGCGGGAATCACGACGGAGGGCCCCATCTGGGAATTCTCTAGGCGCCCAGAGGCCCTGCAGGTGGTCGGCGCGGAGGACAACATCCTCCAGTATGCGATGGTCACGGTTCCTTTCGGGTCCTATTAGAGCGTAGAGGACAATG
>JABDJZ010000430.1 GCA_013003255.1 Rhodothermales bacterium | reverse complement strand
GCCGGGACGATGGCGTACAGGGCCACGCCGCAGGCTCCCATCAGGGCCGTCCCGACGAAGAGGGACCATAGCAGGAGGTAGGGGAGAAAGACCCATCCGACCGCTTTTCCAAGGTGCCGGACTGCGCCTTCAATGAAGGTCGACCCGGTTGCCAGCTGCCATCGTGCCAGGCCTTCATTCAGCGTGAACTTGAACAGGCCTCCCGCCACCACGGCCCAGAGAACGGCCAGGCCCAGTTGGCTGCCAGAGAACGTGGCCGTGGCCAGGTCACCGGCGCCGACACCGGTCGCCGCAACCAGCATGCCGGGCGCGATGACTGCGATGAGGGCGGCAAAACCCGAGGGTCCGGGGGTACGCATGGCCCGAATCTCGCGCTCCCCCGACTTCGAAACCACGACGGCGGAGTACGCGAAGGCCATTCACGCTGCCGTTCGCGCTACATTCGGTTGCAACCCGAGTCCCCACCTGCACGTGACCGTCCGTAGCGTCTCCATATTCACTGCCGAACTGCCCTTCCATGCGCCGTTTCGGATATCGCTCTCGGTGATGACTGGGACCACGAATCTGTTCGTCAGACTGGAGGCATCGGATGGGTCGGTGGGCTGGGGAGAGGCAAGCCCCTCTCCATCCATTACCGGAGATACGGCGGCTTCCATGGCAGCCGTGGCTCCCCGATTGGCCCGCACGCTGCTGGGGCGAGAGGTGGCAGATCTCGGCGGTGCCCATCGGGCCATGCTTCTCGAGGTGCCCGGTAACCCAACCATGCGGAGTGCCTTCGACATGGCACTGCACGACCTGGCAGCCCGAAAGGCCGGCCTGCCGTTGTTCGCATTCCTGGGTGGGGCCAGGCGGGTCTTCCAGACGGACAACACGGTGAGTCTTGATGATCCGGATACCATGGCCGCGACCGCCCGTAGGTTCCTGAAGGCCGGATTTCGCGCCATCAAGGCAAAGGTTGGCACCGGGGCCTCGGACGACATCGCCCGGATTCGAGCGCTTCGCGAGGCCATCGGACCGGACATTCCCCTTCGGGTGGACGCCAACCAGGGCTGGGATGTCCCGTCCGCGGTCCGTGTCCTTACGGAGACGACAGAATGTGCGTTGGAATACTGCGAGCAGCCGGTGCTGCGTCGTGACCACGCGGGGCTCAAGGCGGTCCGTGAAGCGGTAGGAGTCCCAGTCATGGCAGACGAGTCCGTGTTTGACGCGGAGGATGCGCTGGCGCTGGCGCGTGCCGATGCGTGTGACTACCTGAACATCAAGCTGTCGAAGTCGGGCGGGCTATGGGTCGGGCGGCAAATTGCGACCATCGGCCAAGCGGCCGGCATGGCCTGCATGGTGGGATGCATGTCCGAGACACGGCTTGGCCTCAGTGCGGCTGCACATCTGATGAGTGCCCTACCCATCATTCGATTCGCCGATCTGGACAGCCACGTGGATCATGTCGTGGACCCTGTGGTCGGCGGCATCGAGATTCGTGACGGACGGGTGTACCTGCCGGAGGGCCCGGGGCTCGGCGCGCGGCCTTCCGAAGACTTTCTTGCGTCCTGCCCGAGGCAGGATATTGAGGCATGAGCGATTCTGTGATTCTCAAGCCGGAGGACCTTCCGGTCCCCCCTGAGCCCGCCGCGGCCTTGGTTTTCACCCATGAGTTGCTGGACCAGGACTTCGCAAAGACCTGCCACGGACTGCTCCGCGGCAGTGCGCGATTCAGGCCGGTAGCTGTATTGGACCAGAAGTTTGCCGGCCGCGATGCCGGAGAAGTCATGGACGGCCGGGCGTGTAACGTGCCTGTCCTGCCCTCGCTCTCGGCCTTTCTGGACGCGGGTCTCGATCCGCCGGACTTCTTCGTGGTGGGGGTGGCGTTCTCGGGCGGGCGCTTGCCGGAGCGTTGCCGTGGTGAGATTGTCGCGGCGCTTGAGCGTGGAATGACCGTGGTGTGCGGACTCCACCAGCTGCTCGGCGACGACCCGGAACTGCGTCAGGCTGCCGAGCGGGGCGGGGGCCGACTGCTGGATGTCCGCCGACCGCGACCCACAGAGGCGCTTCGATTCTGGACCGGGGACGTGCTCTCGATACGGGCGCGGGTCCTGGGCGTGCTCGGTACGGACT
>JABDJZ010000414.1 GCA_013003255.1 Rhodothermales bacterium | reverse complement strand
CTTTCTGGCCAAGCGGGTCGAAATGTCAGGCATGCCGGAGCTCGTGGCAGCCTTCAACGGCTTCGGCGGCATCGCATCTTCCCTGGTGGCGGGTGCCGAGATCGCCCGATTGATGGCGGACTCCGAACCGTTGGGTGCCGCAAGCGCGGTGACCATCGCCATCTCCATCCTCATCGGAATGATCACCTTTACGGGGTCATTCGTGGCCTTCGGGAAGCTGTCGGGCAGGCTTAACGGCAATCCGATTTCTTTCCCGGGCATGCGATTCATCACGGTGCTCGCGGCCGCCGCGGCCATCGGAGCCACCGTATGGATGGCTCTGGAATCGGGCGTCTTCGGAAACGAGCCGCAGGGTGTGATCGAAGGCGCACTGGCCGTGACCATCGCCGCATTCCTGCTCGGAATTCTGCTGGTGATCCCCATCGGTGGTGCAGACATGCCTGTGGTGGTTGCGCTCCTGAACTCCTATTCCGGACTGGCCGCCTCGGCCACCGGTTTCGTGCTGAACAACACCGCGCTGATCGTCTCGGGAGCCCTCGTTGGTGCCTCAGGTCTGATCCTGACCAACATCATGTGCGTGGCCATGAACCGGTCGCTGCTGAATGTGCTCATAGGCGGATTTGGCGGTGACGCCGGTGAGGGAGCCGGACCTGCCCGTTCCCAGGAAGGGAAGACGGCACAGTCAACCAGCCCGGATGACACGGCCGTTCTTCTGGCGTATGCCGAGAAGGTCATTGTGGTACCCGGCTACGGCATGGCCGTCGCGCAGGCGCAGCACGCCGTTCGCGAAATGGGCGATGAGCTTGAGAAGCGGGGTGTGACGGTCAAATACGCCATTCACCCGGTCGCAGGTCGCATGCCCGGTCACATGAACGTGCTCCTGGCTGAGGCCAACGTCTCGTATGATTTGCTCTTCGAAATGGACGACATCAACGGGGAGTTCGACACCTGTGACGTGGCCATCGTGATCGGAGCCAACGATGTCGTGAACCCGGCGGCCCGCCATGACACGGCCAGCCCGATCTACGGCATGCCGATCCTGAACGTCGACAAGGCCAGGACCTCCATTGTCCTGAAGCGGTCGATGCGTCCCGGATACGCCGGCATCCAGAACGAGCTGTTCTTCAACCACAACAACCGGATGCTCTTTGGCGATGCCAAGGACTCGATCACGGAGGTTGTGAACGAACTCAAGTCGCTCGACTAGCTCTCCGGAACGGCGTTCAGTGCTTCCAGGAGGTACGGCTCAACGAGGCGTGCAGCGGCCCTGTGTCCTGCCGCATTGGGATGAATCTGGTCTCCCTGCATGAGGGAGTCCACGCCGCCGATGCCGTCCAGGAGGAAGGGAATGAGAATGGCGTCGTTTTCCTCGGCCAGCTCAGGGAAGATGTTGGCGAAGGATGTGGTGTACTCCTGACCCAGGTTGGTCGGGATCATCATCCCGGCTACCACGATCACGGTTTGCGGATTGGATTCCCGGACGCGGTCAATGATGCCCTGGAGATTGGCCCGGGTGGACGCCAGGTCGACCCCGCGAAGGCCGTCATTGCCACCCAATTCAAGGACGAGGACGTCGATGGGCTGCCGGAGCAGCCAGTCGATGCGGCGGAGACCGCCGGCTGAGGTCTCTCCACTCAGGCCCCCGTTGATGAGGCGGGCCTCCACGCCCAGCGAGTCCAGCCGGGCATCGAGCAGGGCCGGAAAGGCCTGCTCCGGCTCCAGGCCATATCCGGCTGTAATGGAATCGCCAAGAAAGAGCACGGTCGGGCCCTGATCGCTTGCGGGTGCAGAGGTCGCCGGCGAGGCCGATGCGGAGGCGGCCGCCGAATCGGTTGCCGCAGGCTGCGATTCCTCCTGTGGAGTCGCCGCCGGACTCGCGGCATCGCCGCTTTCCTGTCCAGATGATCCACATCCCGTGAACAGGAGAACACCCAGCGTCAGGAGTGTGTATAGCAGCCGCTTTTCCATCAGAGTCTTGAATTCTTTCTGGGCTCAACCTGTCCCTCCATTCCCGGTTTCCCTATTCATGCCACCCGTACTGGAAGTCACGAACGTCTCAAAGTCCTACCGAAGTGGAGGACGGCCCCTGGAGGTTCTCAAGAACGTCACGTTTACGCTTCAGGAAGGCGATACCTGTGCGATTGTCGGCCCCTCCGGTAGTGGAAAGACTACCCTGCTGGGTTTGACGGCAGGCCTGGACGCCCCGACCACAGGATCCGTGAGCCTCTGCGGTCAGGACCTGGGCTCCGCATCCGAAGACGAACGCGCTCGGATTCGGAATCTGCACGTCGGATTCGTCTTTCAGTCCTTTCGGCTGATTCCCACACTGACGGCGCTGGAGAACGTACGCGTTCCGTCTGACCTCCGAGGCGATGCGGGTGCGGCTGAGCGGGCTGCCGAGCTGTTGACGGAAGTCGGCCTGGGTGAGAGGCAGCACCACTATCCCAGCCAGCTCTCCGGTGGCGAGCAGCAGCGGGTGGCGCTCGCGCGAGCATTCATCAACAGGCCCAAGATCCTGTTCGCGGATGAGCCAACCGGCAACCTGGATACGGAGACCGGGGAGCACATCGCAGAATTGCTCTTTGATTTGAACCGGACGGCGGGCACGACGCTGGTGCTGGTGACCCATGACCTGGAGTTGGCCGCGCGGACGGGGCGGGTCATTCGCCTCCGGTCTGGCGCCGTCCAGGAGGACTCGGTGGGGCAGCCGGCATGACATCGGATCCTCAGAATCGCCTCCGATGGATCCTCGGCATGGCCTGGCGAGACAGCCGTGGCAGTCGCCGTCGCATGGTCCTCTTCGTGGGTTCGATGGTGCTGGGCGTTGCCGCGCTGGTTGCCATCAACTCGTTCGGGGCCAACCTTCGGGATGCCATTGACGAGCAGGCCAAGAGCCTGCTCGGTGCGGACATGTCGCTGGAAAGTGACTTTGCGTTTCCGGACTCCATAGAGGTGCTGATCGAGGATCTGGGAGGGCAGCAGTCGCGCCAGACCTCGTTTGCGTCCATGGCCCGATTCCCGGGCGCGGATGGAGTGCGACTCTCGACCATTCGGGCCCAGGACGGCCTGTATCCATGGTATGGCGAGGTGGAGACGGATCCGCCGACAGCAGCCGACACCTGGCACGAACGCGGCGAGGCGCTGGTGGACCAGACCCTCATGCGCCAGTTTGCCCTCTCGCCCGGAGACTCGGTCTACGTGGGAAGTGTCGGGTACCAGGTTGCGGGGACCCTGCTCCAGACGCCCCGCGAGTCGGCCGCGGCAGGCCTGTTCTCGCCGCGCGTGTATGTGCCGTTCTCACGGGTGGACTCAACCCTGCTGGGCTTCGGAAGTCAGGCAGACTACGAGGTGTACTTCCGGTTCGAGGATGGTCGGGACATCGAGGCGCTGGCCGATTCCCTGCGTCCGATCCTGCGTCCGGCGCGCATTGGCGTGGATTCGGTAATGGAGGAGCGGGACAACTGGGATCGCAATCTTACCAACCTCTACCGGTTTCTCAGTCTCGTCGGGTTCATTGCGCTGCTGGGAAGTCTAGGCGTGGCGTCTTCGGTACACGTCTACATCCGCCAGCGTCTGGATACCGTAGCCACGCTCCGATGCTTCGGCGCCAGCGCCAACTC
>JABDJZ010000406.1 GCA_013003255.1 Rhodothermales bacterium | reverse complement strand
TGCGGAGGCCGTTGTTGCCCCAGTCCATCAGCCAATCGTTGGTGGCCAGAAAGTCATCCAAAGTGACCACGAAATCCGGCCGGTAGGTGGCCGTGGCCACTGGATCCTCATAGACCCCTGTGACCGTCATGTCGGCGCGGTTCTCCTTGTTGATTGACTCCCCGAGGACTCTGACTGCGCCGGTCCGGTCCGTACCTTCCTGAAATGCCTCTGGGAAATACTTCCGGGCCAGTTTCGCCGAAAGAACAATGGCGTCCGGTGCCGCGAGAGCGGTCTCAGGGTTACCCGCCAGGAAGGGGTGTTGCAGAATTCGGAAGTAGTCCGGTCCTGCGTGAATCCCGGTCTCTCTGAACACGGTCTGGCCGCGTCTCAGCGCCAGGCTCTCTCCCCAGGAGAACGCGGCTGCCATCTCGATTTCGGGGTACTCCTCATCGAGTACGTCATCCAGCATGTAGGTCACGGCTGGCCAGGTGAAGACCTGGTCCGGACCGAACGTAGCGGTTCGCATCACGCGAAAAACCCGGTCACCCTCCTCGTAGTGCTGGTTGAATGCCAGTTCGTCCTGCACCCAGAGGACGATGAAGAAGCTGGCGACAAAGCCCATCGCCAGCCCAAAGACGTTGATGAGCGTGTAGGACCAATGGCGGCGCATGCCACGGAGCGCCGTGCGGATGTAGCTGGAAGCAAGCATGGAAACCGGGGTTGGGTGTTGAATGGACACCCCGGCAGGCCACTTGGTTTACCGGAGCGGGCATGCTAATTCGTTAGCATAACGGGCTGACGGATTCGCTGGACCGATTGTTACAGGTCGGCGAGGTTCCCGGAGCCGCCCTGCGTGTCCAGTCTGTAGTTTGTGTTGTTGTCCATTGAATTGCCCTTCCCATGAAGCGTCTACTCCCTCTCGTTCTTTGTCTTGCGGTGGGTTGCTCACCCTCACCCGCGTTCCAGATCGAGGAGGCCACGGTTTCCGAGATCCATGCCGCCTTCCAGGGCGGAACGCTGACCGCACGGGCGCTGGTGGAGGCCTACCTGGAGCGCATTGAGGCGTACGATGACTCGCTGAATGCTTTCATCGTGCTCAACCCCCGTGCGCTGGAGGATGCGGACAGGCTGGACGCGGAGTTCCAGAAAACCGGCGTGCTGAGGCCGATGCACGGGATTCCCATCGTCGTAAAGGACAACTACGATACCGAGGGCCTCCAAACCACAGCGGGCTCCCTGGCCCTCGAAGGCAGTGCGCCACCGGACGATGCCTATCAGGTGCGCGTTCTGAAAGAGGCCGGCGCCATCGTCCTCGGAAAGACCAACATGGCCGAATGGGCGTTCAGCCCGTACGTGACGATTAGTTCGATCGATGGAACCACGCGCAATCCCTATGACCTGTCCCGGGTGCCGGCCGGATCAAGCGGCGGCACGGCAGCGGCGGTGGCGGCCAATCTTGGCGTCCTTGGACTAGGCACCGATACCGGTAACTCCATCCGCGGGCCTTCCGGCCACAACGCCCTGGTAGGCATCCGCTCCACCATGGGCCTGACAAGCCGTGACGGCATTGTCCCGTTGTACCTCCGCAATGACATCGGCGGCCCCATGGCGCGGACGGTGGAGGACGCAGCACGTGTGTTGGAGGTGATCGCGGGTTTCGACCCGGCGGACCCCATCACCGCGAGATCAGAGGGACGCACGCCGGAATCCTACCTGGACGCACTCGACACGGATGCGCTGAACGGCGCCCGGATAGGTGTCTTCCGATGGTACATGCGGCCGGACTCCACACACCCGGATATCCTAGAAAACACGGAGCGTGCCATCGCCGACATGCAGGCTGCCGGTGCCGTGTTGGTGGACGACTTTCAGATTCCTGGAATCAACCTCCACGATGCGTCCATCTGGTGCGAGGTCTTCCGGCACGACGTGGACGAGTACCTCCGGTCCAGGCCGGAAGCGCCGGTGCAAACGCTGGCCGAGGTCCTGGAGTCGGGGAAATACCACCCGTCCATCGAGGGTAGTCTGCGATACGCGGTGAACTGGGACCAGCCCCCTTGTCCAGACCTCTATGAACACCCGCCAAACATTGCCTTCCGGGAGGCCGTCGTCCAGGCCATGGATACAGCAGACGTGCAGGCCATCCTCTACCCCACCTGGAGCTGGCCAGCACGAGAAATCGGTGACTTGGAGAGCCCCGCTGGAGACAACAGCCAGATGCTGTCGCCGCAGTCGGGGCTTCCGGCGATCCAGGTACCGAGTGGTTTCACCTCTGAAGGGCTGCCTACCGGTATCACGCTGGTTGGTCGGCTGTTCGACGAGGCTACTCTGATCGGCCTTGCCTATTCCTATGAGCAGAAGACGCAGCAGCGGAGGCCCCCACCGAGGTCCGGGGCGAAATGATCGTAAGCTCCAACAGCGAGCGCTGGGGCGTCGTGACCTAGAGCTTCACAATGTGGCCGACTCCGTCAACGTTGGCCACCGGGCGTTCGGCGAGGATGTCTTCCAGGTCCCACTGTCCGGTGACAGCGTGATTCCGTGAGTCGAAGCGGCCGAAGTTGACGCGGTAGATCACCGATCCATTGGAACAGCTCTGCGAAATCCAGGCGCCGGGGAGCGTTGACTTGATGCGCTCGGCTGCGGCGCGGGTCGTAAACGAGGCCACCTGCAGTGTAAAGCCTCCGGAGACTTCGGTCTGGGCTACACCGCAACGATCGTTGGAAACGGTTTCGGTGGCGGAGGCGGGAGCGACGGCGAGAAGGGCCAGGAGAAGGAGAGCGGAAATACGCATGGCAACGGTCTTCTTGAGACAGTTGCCAGGCCCGCGTAGATCTGGCTAATCAGTAAAGCGTGCAACGCCCTTTGGCATGTACGCGAGCATCCTTCCGCCTGAAATCGGAATGCGACACCGGGCACGCAATAAGGGTTATCGACCAAAGCTTCAGCGACTTAAGCCCGGCGACCATTTTTTTCGGTGTAGTTTGAGGGGCAGGCATTGTGCGTCCTACCATTGCAATGTCCCCGCCGCCAACTCCGCACCGATTTCGCCCCATGTCGACTCCCATTCTTCGCCTGAACCAGGTGGTCAACCGCGCCACCGTCGAGAAGCAATTCCGAACCGATGGCAATCGGATCGGCATCTCGCGGAAGCGAGGGGTGATACTGATCTGGTCGATGGAATCAGTGGGCATCAGGCCCGACCCCTTCGCACGGAAACGCTCCGTGTACAAGGCCGAGGGCCAGTTCAACCCCGGCGGGGAATGGACGCCACGTAATGCCGCCATCCGGGATCACATGGAGGAGGGGCTTTCCATCCTGCTCTTCGAGCGGGTGGATGACATCATGTTCAGGTTCCTCGGCCGCTTCGCGGTTCTCGGCCACGAGGAAATGGACGTGGTTCGCTCGGGTGGCCGTGGGACGCTACCTGTGTTTGAGATGGCCACGGCTGAGTCCTGGCTTGAGCTCAGTCTGAAGTCTGCGGACCAGACGCTGGTCGATTCAGCCGCGAAGGCACTGGCCACCGTGGCCACCAAGCATCAGGCTGAATCGTGGGGACCCATCCCCCTCCCGTCCAAGAAGGGGCAGTACAAGTCGAAAGAACAGATGGTCGAGACGGTGCGGCACCGCCGCCGACTGTGGCTACGCGACCCGCAGCCCGCGGTGATTGCCGAACTCACCACGATCACTCTGCCCGGTGGTGTTGAGGTGGATCTGAAGCAGACCCAGCCGTCAGACCTGGAAGTTCGGGCCTGAGTAGCCTGCACCGCTGACCGCCTAGACCCACCCGCCAGCTACGTCAACCACGACGCGACCAGCCCGGTCACGGTCCTGCTGTCGATCGAGCGCAGCCTGCAGCTCCGAGATGGGGAATGTCGAGTCGATGGGTACTTCCAACCCGTCATCCAGCCAGCCCGCTACCAGTTCCAGGTCGGCGCGCCGGGAGGCCACCTGTACGAATCGGCATCGCTTTCCCGTCAGCAAGCCGCGAACCATCCCGGGGAAAAGGCCCAGACTTGGAAGCGTTGTGACGTAGGTGCCGCCTCTGACCAGGCTGCCGGTAACGTGGCCGAATGAATGCGCCGCGGGCGTGTCGAAGATGACGTCATAGGACCTGCCATTGCCAAAGGGATTGGTCTCTCGGCGATCCAGCACCTCATCGGCACCAAGACCCCGCACCCGGTCAACGTCTTTCGCGCTGCAAACCGCCGTGACTTTTCCGCCGAGGCGCTTGCTGATTCCGACGCCCACCGAACCAATCCCACCTGCCGCCCCGATAATCAACGCGTGCCGCCCCTCGCCCAGCTGACCATGATCGCGGAGAGATTGTAGGGCCGTCATCGCTACCGTCGGCGCCGCCGCCGCCACGTCATCACTGACTCCGTCCGGCAGTTCACCGATCTCCGAACGCTTGATGACGATGTATTCCGAGAAGGTCCCCTGGTCCGTGTCGGGTGAAAACGGAAGATGACCCCAGACGCGCGCACCGCGGTCGATTCCGTAGACCCCTTTGCCCACCGCGTCAACCTTGCCGGCGAAGTCCCAGCCCAGGACAAGGGGCGCGCTGGCAGATCGCAAGAACCGGCCAACAAAGTCGCCGTCGATCACCTTCTGCTCACCGGCGTTCACGGAAGCCCGTTTGATCGCGACCCGAACCTCGCCTTCTTCCGGTTCCGGAATCGGCAGTTCGATGAACTCGACTCCGTCTTTGCCCGCAGCAGTGGCTCGCATGGTTGCCATCATCCTCCTCCGTTGCTGTATTCTGTGATTATAGCCACTGCCTAGCCAGGGCATCCATCCTACCGTAACCGTTCCTCACATGACACCCGAAGAAGTCATTCCGATCGCCCAGCTCTTCGCCGATGCCATGAACCAGCTGGCCTTCATCTCGGCCATCGTCGGCGGTTTTGCGGTCGCGCTCCTCGCCGGCGTCCTGGGTAAGGAGAAACGTGCCCTCACGAGGTGGACCGTGGGGGTTCTCTCCGCCTCCGCACTCCTCCAGATCAGTTGTACGCTGTTCTTTTCCCTCTCGTCCTTTCGGATTCTCACCTACACGGCCAACAACCGGATGGATGATCTAAACGCGTTCATATCGGGGATCGACCCTCAGATTGGCCCTTTTGTGATTGCCTTCTTTTTGTCATTCCTCTTGTTCTTTGCAGGGATCGCGCTGACGGGTTGGTTCTTCGGAAAACGGACTGGCTGGGCCGGGACCATTATCTCAGTCCTGGCCACGTGCCTCGCGTTCTATGGGCTGGCGATCGCCTCCTGACGCCGCATGGCCTATCCTCCGCCAAACAACTGTACGAGGTAATCCGATGAGCGTGTCCTACATAGTCGAGTTCAACATCAAGGACGGGAAGGTCGATGAGTTCAAGGCGCTGGCCCACGGATTCATCAAGGAGGTCGAGGCCAATGAGCCTGGGACGCTCGGTTACGAGTGGTACCTGGGAGATGGGGGCCGTTGCCTGATCCAGGAGACCTTCGAGGACTCGGCGGCGCTATTGACGCATCTGGGCAACGTAGGTCCGTCCCTGCCGAAACTGCTGGAAATCGCACCCATTGCTGGCATTAATGTCCTCGGCGAGGTCAGTGATGACGCACGTGCCGCGCTCGCGGGTCTCGGAGCCACCTTCCACTCAGTGCTGGGAGGCTTTCGCCGATAGGGGCTTGCTTCCAAAGTCGGACACACGGTTCGCCTGACTCGGCCGTGGCAGCGTGTTATCGCGCCACTGTCAACAGCGTCGTGGCGCGGCTATGGCCCTGCCGGATTTCGACCACGTAGCGCCCGCTTGCCACCCGGTCGCCGAGTGTAACCTCGGTGCGGTGGCGGCCGGGGCGCACCCCTCCAAACGGTCGAGGAGTTATGACTTCGCGCCCCAGCATGTCCAGAACGCGGACAAGCACCGGACCCGAGCCGGGCGCATCAAAAACAACGGTGAATGTGCTTTGCGCCGGGTTCGGATAAAGGCCTACAAGTTCAAAGGCATCCGGCTGCGCTGATTCAGCAACCCCAGTGGATACGCTGCCGGCAAAGAGCGGCAGGGTTGGCACTCCGCCCTGGATAACATCACCGAGATCTGCTGGGTCCATCCCGAACCAGGAGGTGAAGACGCTTGCATAGACAGACCGGAAGTCCACCGCGGCCACCAGGTTGCCGTTGGCATCCAGGTTGGCCAGATCCGGCTGACCCCCGATCACTCCACCTGCGAGGCCCTCGCCCATCATGAAGAGCGGAGCCGCAGTCCCATGATCCGTGCCTGCCGACCCGTTGGCGCGAATTCGGCGGCCGAACTCGGAAAACGTCATGGCGACTACATGCTCACTGTGGCCATCGGCCGCCAGATCAGCCATGAAGGCTGCGGTAGCGTCTCCGAGTCTTCGAAGCAGGGTTGCGTGGGTGCCCAGTTGGTTTGCGTGGGTGTCGAAGCCTCCGAGCGAGACGTGATACACGCGGGCTCCCAGACCTCCCCGGATGAGACGGGCTACCGTCCGAAGGCTGTCCGAAAGGGAGTTACCGCCCGGATAGGACCGCGTGTTGCGGCCCGTATCGTAAGCGTCCTTGATGGATTCCGCGTGACCGAACGAATGGTTTGAGATGTTTCTCACGAAGGCCAGTTCCTGGCCCAGAATTCCATCCGGTACATCCTCCGTGTCATACACAGCGCCTCCCTGAGCCAGACGCGTCAGCGCAGATGTACTCGGAAAGGTCACTCCCATCGAGCCCGCGTTGCCCTGGAACAGCATAGAGCCGGAGGCTCCTACCTGCAGCGCCACGGGACTGTCAGGTGGCGTAGCGTGGTACTCGGGGTGGGCATGCTCCAGATATCGACCGAGCCATCCGGTCCCTGACGGCTCTGCCTCCGCCTGACCGCTCATCCAGATGTCGGTCGACACGAAATGAGAAAGCGCCGGGTTCTCGTAC
>JABDJZ010000402.1 GCA_013003255.1 Rhodothermales bacterium | reverse complement strand
ACCTGAATGTGAGGGCCCAGCGGCTGGTTGAGGCCGCGGGTGGAAAGACTGGTGAGTTGCCCGCCCTCTACCTCCACAATGATGGCCTTGCGGTTCGGAGTTTCGGTCCCCTCATTCAGGAGTTGCGAAAGCGGGGTCCCGCTCCCCTGCCAGTTCCAATCCCCTCCGCGCGACTCGATGGTCCATACGACTACGTGGTTGTCAGGCAGGCCGACTGCCCATCCCCAGAGGTCCTCTGGTGCTGCCAGCGGTCCAGCGACTCGCTCGACCGACTGGGCTGCATGGGCACCGCCATCAGCACACTCAGGCCGAGCAACGCAAGCGCCAACGAGGTTCTCACTGCCCCTCCCCGATGGCGCTCAGCAGTTCGATCAGAATCTCACGTGCTGCCGGCGAATCACTGTTGCCCAACGCGTACACGGCGGCCTTGCGAAGCTCCTTGTCATCGCCATTTCTGGCCACCTCCGCAAGCGCCGCAACGGCGGCGTCGGAGTCGCTATTGCCCAGTTGGTACAGTGCGGCCTTCCGAACCTCCTTCCTGGCTGAGGACTCCAGGATCTCAACCAGAGGACCGACCTCGTTGTCATCCAACAGGTTGGACATCGCATAGACTGCGGCCTTGGCTATCTCGGTCTCCTCGTGGTTCAGCGCTGTCTTCTGGAGCATGGCCTTCGCCTCCGCTCCGCCCACATTGCCGATGGCGTAGAGGGCGGCCTTGCGGACCTCTTTGTGGCGGGCTTCGGTGACAAAGGGTATCAGCACGCCGACCTCGTCCTCCTGGAGCGAGTTCGCAAGGGCGTAGATGGCCGCCTTGGCCACCTCAGGGTCATCGGATTGAGTGGCATCCTGTGCCCGGCCCTCGTCATCTGAAAGGGACACGGCAGTAATGGCGTACTCTTTGGCGGCATCCAGCCCCTCGGAGGCGGTTCGCGAGACGAAGGGCGTCAGGACCAGCAGGCAGGCGGCTCCAATGGCGGACCAGCCGAGAATCTTGTTGATGTTCATGGCTATCGGGGTTTGTGTTGGGTGGTGCGTCTATTGATCTCCGCCTTCCAGAATCTTGAGTAGCGCAGCGGTGGCTGCTTCGGTGCCAAGGTTGCCCAGCGCCTGCACGGCCGCCGTGCGGACACGCGTGCTGGTGTCAGTCTCCACGACGCGGACCAGGTAGGCCACCGCAGCATCGGAGTCTGAGTTGCCCAGAGCGTATGCGGCGGTTCGGCGCAGTTCTGCGTCCGGATCCTCAAGGGCAATCTCTCCCAGTAGCTCCAGGCCGGCTTCAGAGTCCGAATTGCCGACGGCCTGCAGGGCTGCTCGGCGAACCTCCGGCAGTTTCGCGGCCCGAAGGACGGCCAAGAGCTGCTCGGGGCGCTCATCGCCCACCAGGTTGCCCAGCGCGTAGACGGCCGCCTTTGCCACATCAGCTTCGGCGTCGCCTGTAGCGATCCCAAGGAGGAAGCGCTCCGCGTCGGGGCCCTCCTGGTTACCGATGGCGTGGATGATGGAACGACGAACATCCCGGTTCTCCGCCGAATCGAACAGCTCCATCAGTGCCCGGGTGCCTGCAGGTCCGTCCACGTTGCCGATGGCATTCACGGCGGCACGCTGAATCTCGGGGTCCGAACTACCCTGAGCTACTTCCAGAAGCCGGTCAAGCGCATCGGAGCCGTCGTGGTTGCCAATGGCGTACAGCGCAGCCTTACGCACGTCCACGTAGGACGCCCCGGTCACCACCTCCATCAGTGCCGCGGCGGCACTAGGCGAATCGTAGTTCCCCAACGCATAGGCGGCGGACTTCCCCAGTTCAGCGCTGTCCGCATCTTTGGCGATACCTGCCAAGAAGGGAATCAGGTCCTCCGAATCAGAATTGGACATGGCATAGAGGGCGGCCTTGCGAACGTCCACGGCCGCATCGCTGGCAACGACCCCTCGCAGGGCTTCGCCAGCCGAGGCGTCATCGAGGTTGCCCAGCGCGTAGGCCGCCGACTTGGCCAGCTCCACCTCCCGCGAGTTGCGAGCGATGTCAGCCAGGACCGGCACCATCCCGTTTCCGTCCAGATTGCCGATGGCATTCACGGCTGCGCGACGGACCTGAATGTCCGTATCCGACGCAATGATCTCACCCAGCGCCTCGACAGCCTCGTCCTCCCGATCATTGTTGCCAAGGGCATAGACGGCGTTCTTGCGCACCGAGACCGAGCCATCCGTCAGCGCGATAGATTTGAGGCGTCCAATCACTTCTGGACCTTCGAAATCGGCCAGCATGTAGACGATGCGGCCCCGGACTCGCTCGCTGTTCGAGCGGTCGAAGACGTTGAGAATGGTCTCAAGCGCCTGCTCATCGCCCAGGTTCTGCAGCGCGTAGAGCGCAGCCAGGGCTACGTCCTCGTCATCACCCCGCTCAAGGTCCCGGATGCGCCGCATGTATTGCGGTTGACCCGCCTCACTCAGGGCACGAGCGATGCGAACCATCCCTGCCTTGGCATCGTCCGCGTAGTTGCTGTTCCCGTGGGCGCTGATGAACCGGGTGTAGCAGTCGAAGGCCTCCTCGCCCCCGGATTCCATCTGGTCCTTTGCGTAGCAGGCGTAGAAACTGGCATCATCGGTACGATCCGAGCCAGGATGGGCCCGAACGTAGGCCTCCATGGCTGCCTGCGCCGCGCTCCAATCCTGGTC
>JABDJZ010000338.1 GCA_013003255.1 Rhodothermales bacterium | reverse complement strand
GCGCCGCAGCCTATGTGCCCACGCCGCTTCCGGATGACACCCCGACCGAGGCCGTGCTGGACATGCTGAGGCCCGTGCTGGAAGGGGACACGCCCAAGGTGGGGCACAACTTGAAGTACGACTCGATTGTGCTGGACCGCCACGGCGTGTCTCTCGGCGGCCCGCTCTTCGACACAATGGTGGCCCACTATCTGGTGGCGCCCGAGGAGCCGCACGGCCTCGACGCGGTGGCACTTCGGTACTTCGACTACCGGATGATCCCCATCTCGACGCTCATCGGCACCGGAAGGAGCCAGATCAGCATGCGGGACGTTCCGGTGGACAAAGTGGGTCCCTACGCCTGTGAGGACGCGGACTATGCGCTGCGGGCGGCCTCGGTGCTTCGGAAGGCACTTGAAAAGGACGGTCTCGACCGCATCTCCGGAAAGATTGAGTTCCCTCTGCTACGGGTTCTCGCCAAGATGGAGCGGACCGGAATTCGGCTGGATACGGCCATTCTGGAGGGAATTTCCGAGGGCCTCAACGAGGACATCGACGGCCTGGAGAAGGCCATCTACGAGGCCGCCGGCGGCGAATTCAACATCGGCTCCACCCAACAGCTGGGTGAGATCCTGTTTGAGCGGCTCGGTCTTCCGGTGATGGGCAAGACATCCACCGGCAAGCCATCCACTCGGGAGAATGTCCTTCAGCAACTCGCTGCCGAGCACGAATTGCCCGGATTGATCCTGGACTGGCGGGAGTTGTCCAAGCTGAAGAGTACCTACGTGGACACCCTGGCTGGTCTGGTGCATCCGGAGACCGGGCGCATCCATACCAGTTTCAACCAGACCGTGGCGGCAACGGGGCGGCTCTCGAGCGCGGATCCGAATCTCCAGAACATCCCGGTTAGGACGGCCCGGGGTCGAGAAATCCGGAAAGCCTTTGTCCCGCAGGAAGGATGGAAATTGCTGAGCGCGGATTATGCCCAGATCGAGCTGCGCATCCTGGCATCGCTGTCCGGGGACGAGGCCTTGCAGCAGGCCTTCCGGGACGGGCTGGACATCCACACGGCCACGGCCGCCAAGGTGTTTGGGTGCACGCCGGAGGAGATTGACCCGGACCAGCGGCGGAAGGCCAAGGAGGTCAACTACGGCATTCCGTACGGCGTGTCGGCATTTGGCCTCGCCCAACGGCTTCGCTGCTCGCGGACTGAGGCGCAGGAACTCATTGACGGATACTTCCAGTCATTCCCCGGTGTCTCGCGGTTCCTGACGGAGCAGGTCGAGCGCGCACGTGAAAGCGGGTACTCGGAGACCATCCTGGGGCGCCGGCGCTATGTGCCCAACCTCCACGCCCGCAACAGGGTGGTGCGAAACGCGGCCGAACGGGTGGCGGTGAACATGCCTATTCAGGGCTCGCAGGCGGACATGATCAAGATCGCCATGATTCGCGTGGATCGTCGCCTGGAAAAAGAGGGTCTCGAGGCCCGCATGCTGCTTCAGGTCCACGATGAACTCGTTCTGGAGCTGCCGCCCGAGGAAATCGAGGCGGTGAAGACCCTGGTGAAGGAGGAAATGGAGGGTGCCCTGTCTCTCGACGTTCCGGTCGAGGTGGGCATGGATACCGGAGACAACTGGCTGGACGCCCACTGATACATGCACGAGTCCTTCGAGAAGACCGGGGAGAAAGCCGGAATCACAGCCTGGAAGCACCGGGGCAACGGCCTGGAGGTGCTGGTGCTTCCTGATGACAGCGCGCCTGTGGCGGCGTTCATGGTGACGTACCGGGTGGGGTCGCGGAACGAGTCGGCCGGCCTGACCGGGGCGACGCATTTCCTGGAGCACCTCATGTTCAAGGGAAGCACGCACTTCAATACAAAACTCGGTACGTCGGTTTTCCAGACCCTGCAAAAGGTGGGCGCGCAGGTCAACGCCACCACCTGGAATGACCGGACGAACTACTACGAGGTGCTTCCATCGGATCACCTGGATCTGGCGATGCAGGTTGAGGCGGACCGGATGCGTGGTGCGCTTCTGCTGGATGAAGACATCGAGAGCGAGCGCACTGTCATTCTGAATGAGCTGGATCGGGGCGAGAATGAGCCCATCCGGAAACTCTACCAGTCTGTCTGGAGCCTTGCCTACGTGGCGCACCCCTACCATCATCCCACCATTGGCTGGCGGCATGATGTGGAGACAGTCACACCCGACGGACTTCGCGGCTTCTACAACGATTACTACTGGCCGGAGAACGCCACCGTATCGGTCATCGGTGACACCACGGTGGAGGACGCGCTGACTCGCGTCGATGCGCATTTCGGCGGCATCGGCAACGCCCCGACTCCCATGCCCCAGCAGGCCACGCGCGAGCCCGAGCAGTCCGGGGCCCGCAAACTGGAGATTTGCATGCGGGGCGAACTTGGGGCGACGATGCTGGCCTACAAGAGCCCGTCTGCGTTGGACCCGGACGCGGATGCGCTGGCCCTGTTGGCGTCCATTCTGACACGAGGGAAGAGCAGCAGGCTCTACCGCTCCCTGGTGGACACCGGCGTTGTCACCAGTGTGTCCGCAGGGGCGTCGCGTTTTCGCGACCCGGGCCTGTTTTACGTCCTGGCCATGCTGGCGCCGGAGACCACGCATGAGCAAGTGGAAGCCGAAGTGCGGGACGCGATTGAGGCCATCGCCGAGTCGGGTGTTGAGCAGTCGGAGATTGACAGGACGCTGGCCAGCCTGAGAGCCCAGCAGGCCTACCTGCGCGACGGACCGTACGCCATTGCGTCCCAGCTGAACGAGGCCATCGCCGCGGGGGATTGGCAACTGTACGTGGACAACCTCGAGAGGCTGTCGAAGCTCGGTTCAGAGGACGTCCAGCGGGCGGCGCAGACCTACCTGGTTCGGGATCGGTCAACGGTTGGACGCTTCGTGCCGACTGCGTAGGCCCTGGCGGGGCCTCCCCGAGGCCCGTGTCATGCTACGCCGCTGCGGCTCGCTCCCAGGCCCGTGCAGGCGTCACTCGCCCAGCAGCGCCTCCAGTCTGGGACGCATGTCCTCGAAGGGAAACTCGCCTACCACGCGGTGCGCCACGCGGCCTTCGCGGTCAACGACAAACGTAGAGGGCATGGCGTAGACGCCACCGAACG
>JABDJZ010000289.1 GCA_013003255.1 Rhodothermales bacterium | reverse complement strand
GAGCTCCGCCGAATGGCCCGCGCCACTCTCAAGGCGCTGGATGTCGTTGCGACCACGGTTACCTCCATCGCAGACCTCGAATCTGAGGCGGCGGCGTTCGATGCCGTGCTTGTCGGCTCTCCGGCTGATGAGGACCCGGCGCTCGCCGCTCAGACGCTGGCCGACATGCTTCCCGCCGGTGTTCGCATTGTGCGACTGGGACGCCACGGCGAGGCCGGCCGGCGACGGTACGACGCGTGGATCCCAAGACCGGTCAGACGATCGGCCCTTGAGGGAGCGCTGGTGGTAGAGGAAGGCGATAGCCCGGCTCAGGCCGCGGTGACCGCCCAAGGCTCGTCCTCACCCGATGCACAGACGGACGGTGCACGCACTACGCCTGCATTGGCCAGCCGCCAGGCTGACTCCATGCCCCGCGTACTGCTTGTCGAGGACAATCCCGTGAACCAGCGGGTTGCCCTTCGCATGCTGGAACGGATCGGGATCCAGGCAGATCTGGCGAAGGATGGCGGCGAAGCCATCGAGGCGGCGGCCGGCAACGAATACGACTGCATTCTGATGGACGTCCAGATGCCCGGTATCGATGGGCTGGAAGCCACCCGACGGATTCGTCAGGATCGGGGGCCGACACGCCGTCCGAGAATAGTCGCCATGACGGCGACGGCCACCACGGAGGACAAGCAGGAGTGCCTGGCCGCGGGGATGGACGGGTACATTTCCAAGCCTGTGCGCATGGAAGAATTGAAATCTGAGGTGATGCCCAGCGACGCGGTGTGACAGTTGGGTGTCACCTGCCCCAGCTAATTTCGGGGCATGGAAAGCATCAAGATTGCCGCGTTTGACGTAGAGACCACCGGAAGAAACCCGTCCGAAGACCAGATTGTCGAGATCTCGGTTCTGGCCAGCAACGGTCCGGACTTCTGGGCAGCCCTGGAGGCTGGCCGTGCCGGTGAGAGTTTCTGTCGGCGCATTCGTCCCTCCGTCCCGGTATCGCCCGGAGCACAGGCCGTTCATGGGATCTCGGAAGCTGATCTGGCCTCCGAGCCGCCCTTCGCCGAACTAGCCGATGAGATTGAGCGCCTCCTGGGCTCGGCGGACATTCTGCTCGGGTACAACGTGAGTTTCGATATCCGCTTCGTCGAGGAGGAATTCCGCCGGATAGGCAGGACGCTCAATCTGGGCGAAAAACAGGTGGTAGATCCCCTCCGGATATGGCATGCCATGGAGCCCCGGAAGCTGGAAAATGCCTACGAGCGCTTCGTCGGCGGAGAATTGGGCGGTGCGCATGCAGCCGACGCAGACAACCGCGCGGTGCTGGATGTCCTGAAAGGCATGAAGTCCGCTTTTCCGCAGGTTCAGCAGGCCTCACCCAATGACCTGGCGGCCATGACCTATCCCGACCGGGACCTGTGGATTGGTCCCTCCCGCCACATCCGCTGGGAGGGCGGCCAGATCGTCATTGGATTCGGCAAGTATGAGGGTCGACCGTTTTTCGAGACCGCGAAGCAGGACGCGGATTATGTCCGCTGGATTCGTGACAAGGACTTCCCGCCCCACGTCAAGAACCTCTGCAAGGGGGCCGTTTCCGGGATCGACGAGGCTGAGTTCATCCAGAGAGTCACACGATTCTCTCCCCCGCCGGAAGCAGCCGTGACCGTGGTAGGCGAAGCACCCGTGCCTGAACCGGCAGGCTGAAGCAGGCCGTTTGCGAATCCGCGGGTGCGCTCCGGCGTTGGCCGCCGGATGAGGCTTCTCTCCATCCTTTGTCTTGGACTGCTGGCCGGCGGCCTCCCCCGGATGGCCTCGGGTCAGTCTGAAAGGCTCAGCGCGTCCCTTATCCGCACGTTTGCAGCGGAGGCTGAAGTCAACCGGGAGCAGCTGGACCTCCTGGCGAAGAGGTTCGACCTGCCACAATCGGGCACGATACAGGGAGTGAGCTATAGCCTCTCACGGGTCGTTCACGGACGGCCGGTCTATCGCGCCACCCACAACCTGGCGGCTTCCCTGAGCGCCGGCGTGGCAGGTATTCGCGCCGGCGGCTGGGTGGGCAGCGAATACCTGGGGACAGGCCAGCGTATCGTGATATGGGATGCCGAGACTTTGCTCCCTGAGCACGTGGAATTTCTGGGCCGGGTCAGCAT
>JABDJZ010000277.1 GCA_013003255.1 Rhodothermales bacterium | reverse complement strand
GTGTTGTGCCACCACGTCTCCGCCAACCCTGACCTCCGCAATCTGGCGGGCGTGCCCGGAGAGCACCCAGGCGGATAGCAGGTGATCGGCCGTCAGGCCCGTAAAATCGGGTCGGGCGCCATCAAGGACCATGAGATCGGCAGCGTGGCCGGGCGCAATGCGGCCGACCGGAGAACCGGTCACCGCGGACGCTCCTTGAGTCGCACGTTGCCAGAGACTGCTGCCGTCGGAGTGTTCCGTGGAGGACAGTACCGCGCGCTTGCCCCGAGCGGCGGGTTGGCCGTAAAGGAGCAGTCGCAGTTCCTCGGCCGGGGAGACCGAGACCTGGCTGTCTGATCCGACTCCCCACGACGCACCCGGCGTGCGCTCAATCGGAAAGCGGCCGTCGCCCAGGTCATGCTCCGTGGTAGGGCAGAGGACCAGCGTGGCGACCCCATCGTCAATCAGGTCAAGTTCGGCTGGCGTTGCCTGAGTGGCGTGCACCAGCGCCCATCTCGGGCTTAACCCGAACTCCCGGTTCAGCCACGCGATGGGCGTGTCACCAAGGTTCTTCCGGATCTCCGCTACTTCTGCAGGTTGCTCTGAGACATGTATATGGACGGGTGTGTCCGCACCCACGAGGTCCACCAGGAAATGCAGGTCATCCGGCTGGACGGCGCGCAGCGAATGGGGCGCAATGGCCACAGTGGTGCCCGCCTCGCCAATCTGTGTGACCAAATCCGCGAACTCCGCGTGATCCAGTTCGAACGCACGCTGTCGCTCGCTGAGAGCCGTACCGTCTGACCCCGCGAACCGGTAGAGAACGGGCGCCATAGTCTGACGAATCCCGGTATCGCGCGCGGCCGCCATCATGGCCTCGAGGCTCCGGGAGGGCGAAGCTCCTCCGAGCCGGTGGACGTAATGGAACTCCACCACCGAGGTGTAGCCGGCAGCAAGCATGAGGCTGTACGTCCATGCCGAGACCTGGTACAGCAACTCAGGCGTCAGCGCCTGAACGGCCGAATACATTTCGTTGCGCCAGGACCAGAAGTCTCCGCCGGGTCCCGGGTGCTGAACGCGTCCCAGAAGCGCCCGCTGAAACGCGTGCGAGTGGAGATTGGGCATGCCGGGGATCACGGGACCCGCGGCGGTCGGGTGTGGCGAATCCGGAACGTTCGGCGTCACGGACTCCAGCATTCCGTCGGGGCCCCAACAGATCTCTACGTCAGGGTGCCAGCCGGTCGGGAGGAGGGCCGATGGCGCAAGGAGGCCGGATACGGCGCCGGACACGGATCTAGCGCGATTCCAGGAGGCGATTTACGATATCAACCGCCGACACGCCGTCCGCTTCCGCATTGAAGTTGGTCACAATCCGGTGCCGGAGCACGGGAACAGCCAGGCGGTCCACATCGGCCATGTCCGGGGTCAGTCTACCCTCGAGTGCTGCCAACGCCTTGGCTCCGAGAATCAGGTACTGGGAGGCACGAGGGCCCGCGCCATATCCCAGGTAATTGGTCACAAAATCGGGCGCATCATCACGGCCGGGGCGCGTCATGGACACCAGGCGCACCGCGTGTTCGATCACGTTGTCGGCCACGGGCAGTTGTCGCACGAACTGCTGATAGGTCATGAGGTCCTCGCCGGACATCACCTGATTCACCTTTGCAGAGGCGCTTCCCGTAGTCTTCCTGACCACCTCAACCTCCTGATCGAAGTCAGGGTAGTCCAACCACAGGTTGAGCATGAACCGGTCCAGCTGCGCTTCAGGAAGGGGATAGGTGCCCTCCTGCTCAATGGGGTTCTGCGTGGCCAGGACAAAGAACGGCTCCGGGAGCGAGAACGTCTCGCCTGCGGCCGTTACCCGATGCTCCTGCATGGCCTCCAGCAGGGCTGCCTGGGTCTTGGGCGGTGTCCGGTTGATCTCATCAGCCAGCACCACGTTCGCGAACACCGGGCCTTTCACAAACTTGAATGCACGACGCCCGGTCGTGGCATCCTCCTCAATGATCTCGGTGCCCGTGATGTCACTGGGCATCAGGTCCGGCGTAAACTGGATGCGGGAGAACTTCAGTTCCACGGCGTCCGCCAGGGTGCGGATCAGCAGCGTCTTGGCAAGTCCCGGGACGCCAATCAGCAGGACATGCCCGCGACAGATCAGGCTGATGAAGATCTGCTGGATGATGTCATCCTGGCCGACAATGATCTTCGCAACCTCCGCCCTGAGCCGGTTGAATCCGTCGTGGAGGTCGGTGAGCGTTTCAGGAGAGGCCTCTGCCTGCATGGAATCGTCGGGTGTTGGGTTCGAGGCCCGGTCAGTTGGATGCCGTGGAGGCAGCGCCTGCTTCGGCACGAATGTCAATGTACACGCCCTTGCGCAGTCCGCGAAGCCATTTGGTGATCTCTTCGGACTGCTTTTGTCGCAGGGCGTACTGCTCGATGAAAGCGTAGTCCGTCTGAATGTTGACCTGATGCGCGGGAGTACGACGAGTCAGCAGGACAATGTGGTAGGCGCGCCGTCCGTTCAGCAGTTCGACTTCCTGGGGGACACTGATGGAGTCTACAGGGAGATCTCTCAGGGCGGTCTGCCAGAAGGGTCCGAGGGCCTCGATGAACAGGTCCCGCTCGCCGGATTGCGGGTCAATGACGCGACCGCCCTGTGCGGCAGAACGCTGGTCCTCGGAATGACGTCTGGCGGCTTCAGCGAACTGGATTTCCCCGGCAAGGAGGGAGTCGCGGACCACGTTCAGGTGGTCAATGGCCACCTGCGGATCAGACTTGGCCGCGTCAAACTGTATGAGGATGTGGTTGTAGTCCACCGCGTCGCCTCTGCGCGAGTTGACGCGGAGGATGTGGAGTCCAAACTCTGTCTCGAAGATCCCTGAAACCACGCCGGGCGCCGCACGCGAGGCCACGGCTGCGAACTCGGGCACCATCTCACCGAGCGACATGTTCTCGTAGCGTCCGCCGTTCTGGGCCGAGCCCGGATCCTCTGAGAAGGCCTCAGCCCATTCCTCGAAAGAACCACCACCGACGACGATCGAGTCGCGAATGGCCGACAGAATCTCCCGCGCTTCATCCCGGGCATCCTGAGTGACGGCCGGATAGCGGACAATGTGGGAGACGCGCACGGCCTCCGGCAACGTGGGCAGTGAGTCCGTCGGGAACTGGCGGAAGAACTCCTGGACGTCGGAGGGTGTGACCTTTATCTGTGCCAACCGTCGCTGACGGTAGTTGTCGGCAAGGATCTGGTCGCGGAAATCGTCGCGCAGCTCAGCCTTGATCTCAACAATGGTCTTGCCGTACGCCTCCTCGAGGCGCCTCTCGCCACCCACCTGGGCCGACATGGCGGCGATGCGCTGATTCAGCGTCTGATCAACCTGGTCATCCGTGACGGTCAGCGTGGTGTCTCGACGGGCATGAATCACGAGGACCTTTTCGTCCACCAACTGCTGGAGGGCATCGTTCCAGAGCGCGTCGGAGATCTGAATGCCCTGCTGGCGGGCCACACCAGCCACTACGGCATTGACCTCCGATCTCAGCAGGATCTGGTCGGCAACCACCGCCACGATCTCGTCTACGACCGGCTGGGTTTGCGCCCCCGCATTGGTTGGCGCAAGAAGCACCAGAAATGCTGAGAACAGGGCAATGGCTCGGTACATGGGGTTTCTCAGAGAGACGTGATACACATCAGACCAGCAAACGAAAGGCCCGGCTCAATTCGTGCCCGGACCGTGAGCGCAATCGACAATTGGCAGGTTCCACCGCTGGAATTGCCCAGGGGGACGCCGCATTCATCGAATCTGAAGCTGCTCCCGGGCCAGTGCCTCGTTGCGAAGCCGTTGTACAAGACGGGCATATAACAGTTTCCTTGACTCAACCTGGAGCTGCTGCCTGAGCGAGGCCTCAATCCACTGGCGCTTGGGCAGCGTTCCGGCGGGCACCCGCTCCACCACCTGCACGATGTGATAGAGTCCGCGATCCTCAATTACCGGGGTCGTGCGTCCCTCGCGGGTATTGATGAC
>JABDJZ010000269.1 GCA_013003255.1 Rhodothermales bacterium | reverse complement strand
ATATCGAGGCGGTTCGCGAAGTGCTTACAAGGTTCGGGCGGTAGAATGCCGCGTGAAGAGGGCTCCGAGTCGGCCTTCGGATTGCCAATCCGAGTTCCAGCGGCCTAAATTATTCGACTGTACCCTTTTCTCGGATACCGATGCAGATCGGGCCCGATGAGAGTGGTGCGATTGCCCGATCGTCTAATGGCAGGACAGCGGCCTTTGGAGCCGTCGGTGAAGGTTCGAGTCCTTCTCGGGCAACTGATTTTACCGGGCTCCGGTCCGGACACGCATGAACAACCCCATCAGCATCTTCGCCGGCCGGTCCAATCCGGAACTGGCGGGCGCCATCGCCAAGTCCTTCGGCAAGGATCTCGGACAGGTGGAGATCAAGAACTTCTCGGATGGGGAGATCTACGTGCACTACGAAGAGTCCATCCGCGGGTGTGACCTCTTCCTGATTCAGTCGACACAGCCGAACGCAGACAACATGATGGAGCTGCTGCTCCTGATTGACGCTGCCAAGCGTGCGTCGGCCTCCCGAATTACCGCGGTCATTCCGTACTTCGGGTATGCCCGGCAGGAGCGGAAGGATCAGCCTCGGGTTTCCATCGCGGCCAAGCTGATTGCAAACCTGCTAACCACAGCGGGTGTGGATCGCGTGCTGACCATGGATCTGCATGCTTCGCAGATTCAGGGATTCTTCGATGTCCCGGTGGATCATCTGTACGGTTCCGCGGTGTTCATCCGCTACCTGCAGAAGCTGGACCTCAGCAATCTTGTGGTGTGCGCTCCGGACGTGGGCGGCATGAAGATGGCGAGGGCACACGCAAAGCGAATGAGAGCTGATTTGGCACTCATCGACAAGCGACGGCCGAAGCAGAACGTTGCCGAAGTGATGAACATCGTCGGCGACGTAAAGGGCAAGAATGTCCTGCTCATTGACGACATGATCGATACCGCCGGTACGCTCACGAGTGCAGCGAATGCACTCCGGGATGCCGGCGCCCTGGAGATTCGGGCCGCGTGTACGCATCCGCTTCTGTCCGGGCCGGCCTTCGAGCGAATCGAGGCATCGGCACTGACGGAAGTAGTCGTCACCGACACGATTCCTCTCCGGAAAGCATCTTCGAAGATCACCGTGGTAAGCACGGCGGATCACTTCGCAGATGCCATCCGGCGTATCTACACGGACGAGTCCGTTTCAACGCTGTTCATTCCTTGAACGGACCACACTACCTGAAAGACTACCGAGACAATGGACGTTATTAAACTTGATGCCAAGCCCCGCACTCCGGGCAAAGGACCTGCTCGCGCGGCGCGTCGGAATGAGGAAGTTCCCTGCATCCTCTACGGACACACCATGGATGCGTCCGTGCCGTTTCAGGTAGGCGAACTGGACATGCGTCCACTCATCTACACCGCAGAGTTTCACCGTGTAGAGGTGTCTGTCGGTGGCGAGTCCTACGACTGCATTCTGAAGCACGTGGACTTCCATCCGGTGAGCGATCGGCCGATCCACGCTGACTTCCAGCTGCTGACGGCCGGTGAGAAGATCACCCTGACCGTGCCGCTTCAGATCGTCGGTACCTCGCTCGGCCAGCGCAACGGTGGTAGCCCTGTGGCCCGTGTGAACGAGCTGTCGGTCACCTGCTTGCCGAAGGACATTCCCGATCACTTCCAGATTGATGTGACCGACATCGACGTTGGTGATGCCGTCCATCTCGAGTCAATCGCTGACGAGAAGTACGAGTTCGATCTTCCCCTCGAAGCCACCCTGTTCTTTGTACAGGCCGCTCGCGAAGAGGAAGAAGAGGTTCTCGAGGAGGGCATGGAGTCCGTGGCCGAGGCTGGCGAAGAGTCTCCGGAAGACGGCGAAGGCGAGTCCGAGTCCGAAGACTAGGAATCCGGTTTGGCCAAGCGACTGCTGGTAGGACTCGGCAACCCCGGGGACGAATACGCAGAAACGCGCCACAACGTGGGTTTCATGGCGGTCGACGCGCTGGCGAAGCGTGCTCGGATAGACGTGAAACGCACGCGCGACGAAATCCTGTTTGGCTGGGGAAAATGGCGAGGCCGCGAGGTCGGCCTCGCCAAGCCCCAGACCTACATGAACAGGAGTGGTACGGCGCTGGAGGTCTTCCTGCGCCGCTACAAAATGGATCCCAGTGAGATTCTGGTGATCGTGGACGACATCCACCTGCCCCTGGGCACCGTTCGGATGCGTCCCAAAGGTGGGTCCGGCGGACATAACGGTGTCCAGGACATCATCGACTGGCTGGACACCAACGAGTTCGCCCGGCTGCGCATCGGCGTGGGCAGCGAGTTCCAGGAAGGGCGTCAGTCAGACTATGTCCTGAGCCCATTTGAGGCCGAAGAGCAGGAGTTGCTCGAGGACGTATTGAAGCGCGCGGAGAATGCAGCGCTGACCTTTGTCACCGATGGGGTGAACAAGGCGATGAACTGGTTCAATACGAAGTAGGGGGTCGGGCCTGACAAGGCGCCAAAGACTGAAAGAGGCCCTGCTGGCTCGCGCTGGCAGGGCCTCTTCTATTCTTGTGGACCTGTGAACGGCCTATTCGAACAGGAAGACCTTGTCGACCACATGCACCACGCCGTTGGACGCGGATACCGTGCCGAGAATCTTGGCTCCATGGACATAGGTGTCGCCGTCGCGCATCTCGACGTCCACGTATTGACCCGTGGCGAGGTAGATCTTCTGCCCGTCCTGCAGGGTCCGTCCCACAAAGGTGCCGGGGGACGCGTGGGAGGTGACGATGGTGGCGAGCGTTCGCTTGTTCTCGGGCTTCAGCAGCTCTTCCACGGTGCCGGGGGGCAGCGCAGCGAAGGCGTCATTCGTCGGCGCGAAGACGGTCAGGGGTCCGGCGCTGATCAGGACCTGCTCTAGTTCAGCCGCCTTGATTGCCGCGGCCAGTGTGGTGAGCGCCTCGGACTCAGCGGCGATGCGAAGCACGTTGGGCTTCGAGTTCATGTCGAAGTCGTACGGGTCATTCTGACCGACGACGGCGCGATCGCCGGAACTGGCT
>JABDJZ010000259.1 GCA_013003255.1 Rhodothermales bacterium | reverse complement strand
GGCCAGTTCGTGACGGCGCGGATCCACCGCCAGAATGCTGCCATTGCCCGTGAGGGCCAGACCCAATGCTTCCATGATGCAGTTCATGGAGTTGGCGGTGAACATGCCGGCGCAGGAGCCGCACGTGGGACAGCCGAACTGCTCAAGGACGTCCAGTTCCGACTTGTCGATGGTGCCCGCCTTGTACTTGCCCACCCCTTCGAAGACGGAGATAAGGTCGATGGTCTTTCCATCCGGCGTGACCCCGGCCTTCATCGGGCCGCCGGAGACAAAGATCACCGGAATGTCCAGGCGCAGCGCGCCCATGAGCATGCCCGGCACAATCTTGTCGCAGTTGGGAATGCAGACCAGCCCGTCCAGCCAGTGCGCCGCCGCCACCGTTTCTACCGAGTCCGCAATGAGCTCACGCGACGGCAGCGAATAGCGCATGCCCACATGGCCCATGGCAATGCCATCATCCACGCCGATGGTATTGAACTCGAAGGGCACGCCGCCGGCTTCCCTGACAGCGTCCTTGACCACCTTTCCAAAGGCCTGCAGGTGGACGTGACCCGGAATCAGGTCGATGTACGAATTGCAGATCCCGATAAAGGGCTTCTCAAAATCGCTGTCCTCCCGGATCGCGCCCGTTGCCCGGAGCAGGGACCGGTGTGGCGCCCGCTCAAAGCCCTTCTTAACGGTATCGCTTCTTCGTTGCTGTCGCATGAGTGCGGTTTCGGGTTCGACCCGTAACCGTCTCTATGTGCGTGGACTGCTTCGGATCGACTGTGAGTCAGGGGATAATGAGTAGCACAAGCCCGAGGACCAGTACCAGACCGGTCACGAGTGTCAGGGTGCTCTCAACTAGTAGATCCGGCACGGGGACGTGCAGCACGACAGCGCCTGGGCGAGCGATCTGTGATGTCTGTGGCTGCATGGAAGTCCGCGCTTTTCGCAAGAGGAACGCGAATAAAGGGGTTTTCCGCGGCATTCGCTACCAGCGAAATGGCTGAAAGCGCTTCCGGTCGTGTGGCGGAATTTCGCCAGCCGCTCTGACGCCTGAGTGGTGCCTATGGCGCAATGCGTCCCTTTGCGTGTCGCAAGTCGGCCCGGGCGCTGTGTTTTTTCTCGACCCCTTGCACAGAATTCGCTGTCAGCGTATTCTTGATCATTGCTCATCAAGAAGGGTGGAGGGTGCAGGCCCTGCGAAACCCTGGCAACCTCTGAGTCTGTCTCCCGGATGTGACTCAGAAAGGTGCCAACTCCTGCCTCGATACGCCGAAAGGCGCGGGGATAGATGAGCGGGAGACTACAGACTCGTGCTGTTATCCTCTTCCGCTTCACCCCGCGGAAGGGGTTTTTTTATGCCCCGGCCGCGGAGTGCCTGATCTGATCAGGTGAAGTCTCCGGAGGTGGTCCCTTGTTGACGAGCGCATCCAATCGCACTCAACAAGACTCACCGATATGGCCTCCAACGGACGAACCCAGCACTTCGACACCCTGCAGCTGCATGCAGGCCAGACACCCGCTCCCGGATCGAACGCACGCGCGGTGCCCATCGTGGCTTCCACCTCGTTCACCTTCGATTCCGCAGAGCACGGCGCCGACCTCTTCGCCCTGAAGCAGTTCGGCAACATCTACACGCGGATCATGAATCCGACCACCGACGTGTTCGAGCAGCGCATTGCCGCACTCGAAGGCGGTGTCGGTGCTCTGGCCACCTCCAGCGGACAGGCTGCGCAACTCCTTGCGTTGACTACGCTGGCCGAGGCCGGAGACAACATCGTCTCGACCAGCTACCTCTATGGCGGCACCTATAACCAGTTCAAGGTGGCCTTCGCCAGGCTGGGCATCGAGGTGCGCTTTGTGGACGGCGATGACCCGGCGGCCTTCGAGGCCCTGATCGACGACCGCACCAAGGCGCTCTACGTCGAAACCATCGGCAATCCCCGGTTCAACATCCCGGACTTCGAGGCACTGGCCGCGGTAGCCGAACGCAACGGCGTGCCCCTGGTGGTGGACAACACCTTCGGAGCAGGCGGCTATCTCTTCCGGCCTCTGGATCACGGTGCCCACATTGTCACGGCCAGCGCCACGAAGTGGATTGGCGGCCACGGTACCACGATTGGCGGCGTGATTGTGGACGGCGGCACATTCCCATGGGACAACGGGCGCTTCCCCTCGTTCACCGAGCCCAGTCCGGGTTACCACGGCCTGAAGTTCTGGGAGACCTTCGGCCCGGACGGCGTGTTGGGCGCTAACGCGGCATTCATCATCCGCGCCCGCGTCGAGGGGCTCCGTGACCTGGGTGCCTGCCAGAACCCGTTCGGATCCTTCCTGCTGCTCCAGGGACTGGAGACGCTCTCCCTCAGGGTACAGCGCGCCAGCGAAAACGCACTGGAACTGGCCCACTGGCTCGCAGCGCGGGAGGAAGTCTCCTGGGTCAGCTATCCCGGTCTGGAGGACCACCCCTACCACCAGGCCGCAAGGAAGTACCTGACCAACGGCTTCGGTGCAGTGCTGGCGTTCGGCGTTCACGGCGGGAAGGAAGCCGGACAGGCCTTCGTTGACAACGTCGAGTTGGCCAGCCATCTGGCCAATGTGGGTGATGCCAAGACACTGGTGATCCACCCGTCATCCACGACGCATCAGCAGCTCTCCATCGATGAGCAGATTGCGTCAGGCGTGACCCCCGACCTCATCCGGGTCTCGGTTGGCATCGAGCACATCGATGACATCCGTGCCGACTTCGCGCAGGCACTCGAGTCCGTTCCTGTTTACGCCTGAAGCCATGTGTAGCGAGTCCATTTCAGCCCCGGTGCACCAGACTGGCGGCGCACCGCATCACGACGTCCAGACGCTCATCCTCCCGGAACTCACCCTCGAGTCCGGGAGGGTGATGCGCCTGGTGCCCGTTGCCTATCAGACCTGGGGCCGCCTCAATTCGCGGGGCGACAATGCCGTAGTGGTCTGCCACGCGCTTACCGGGGACACGGACGCGGAAGCCTGGTGGCCGGAATTGATCGGCCCGGGGCGCCCCATTGACACCGATCGCCTGTTCGTGGTCTGTGCCAACACGCTGGGATCGCCGTACGGTAGTGCCTCTCCGCTGACAGTGGATCCGGATACCGGAGGTGCCTACGGCGCGTCCTTCCCGGACGTCACGATCCGGGATACGGTGTCATCACACCGCGCGCTGCTCTCCCACCTGGGCGTACAGCGGGTGGCCCACGTTATAGGAGGCTCGATGGGCGGCATGCTGGCGCTGGAGTGGGCGTTTCACCGACACCTGGTTCGCTCATTCAGCGTGGTTGCGGCAGGTGGCCGCCATTCACCCTGGAGCATTGCCTGGGGCGAGGCGCAGCGTCAGGCCATCTTTGCTGATCCCGACTTCAGGGACGGGGCCTACTCGCCGGACCGGCCGCCGCTGCGCGGGCTGTCTGTCGCGAGGATGATGGCGATGGTCTCCTACCGGTCAGCCGGTGAGTTCAGTGGACGATTCGGTCGGGATCGGAGTGACGCCGGCTTCGAGGTCGAGTCCTACCTGCACCACCAGGGCCAGAAGCTGAACGGACGCTTCGACGCCAACTGCTACATCTCGCTCACCCGCCAGATGGACACGCATGACGTCGGACGATCCCGAGGCGGCTACGAGCATGCCCTGGATGCCCTCCCCCAGCCCGCGGTGGTCGTGGGCATTCGATCCGACGTCCTCTACCCGCTCGAGGAACAGGCCGAACTGGCCTCCCTCCTTCCGGCCGGCCGGCTTGAGGTCCTCTCCAGCCCCTACGGCCACGACAGTTTCCTGGTTGACCGGGAGGGTCTGGCAGGAATCGTCGCGCCTTTTCTCAACCAGTTTGTCTACCCCTACTGTTGATATGA
>JABDJZ010000215.1 GCA_013003255.1 Rhodothermales bacterium | reverse complement strand
GCCTATGCCCTTAAATACCATCTGGACCCGAAGCGGCGTTCACTGACGGATATGGTGCGTGACTGGGAACGCTACTGGCCCACGCACATCCCGCTCCCCCATCCCAGCCCTCGCAACATTCGGTGGTTTCGCACGAATCCGTGGTTCGAAGCGGAGGTGATCCCGGTCCTGCAGGCTCGCGTCAGCGAACTGCTGGCAGGCGATGCTGAAGGGTCGGGCGACTTCGAGTCTCCCGGCGGGTCTAGTGAGTAGTCTCCGCCCTCCTGTGCAGTCCGAGCGACACCCCTGAAGGTCCTCTCCCATATCGCGTTGCTGTTCCTGCTGTGCGCACCCGCCGCCGGCCAGGCTAGGCTGGAAGGCCGCGTCCTGGAGCTTGGCTTCGATGCCGGACTGCCGAACGCCAGCGTGTTGGCCACTAATCTGGCCGACACGACGATAATCTCCGGAGTGACCACGGACCGGCGCGGCTTTTTCGATCTTCGCCTCGACTGGTCGGGCGAGACCGTTGTCCAGATTTCGCACGTCGGATTCAGGACGTTCCGGGATACGTTGGCTGTGGATGGCCGCACGGACTTCGGCGTCATAACGCTGGCCCCGGACATCGTGGATCTGGAGGAGGTAGAGGTTGCGGCCCGGCGGGAACGCATGACCATCAACGGGGACACGGTGGAGTTCTATGCCGGAGGCTTCTACGTGCCGCGGTACACCTACGCCGAGAGCCTTGTGGCCGCGCTGCCAGGCTTCGAGGTCATAGGTGGTACGGTCTACTACCTCGGCAAGCCGGTGGATCGGGTTCTGATTGATGGGCGGGCCTACTTCGGCGCTGAGGTCATGGAAGCACTGCAGGCCATGCCCATCGAAATGATCGAGACGCTCCAACTCTATGAGCAACTGCCGGAGAACCGTCGCTTCTCCGGCGTCGACGATGGGTCCAGGGAGCAGGTCATCAACCTGGTGACCAATCCCAACATGCGGCGCGCGCTCATGCTCAGCGCGGGTGGTTCTGGCGGATCCGCGGACAGGTTCTCCCTGGAATCGGGGGCCAATCTGCTTGATGCCCCACTCCAGGTTTCCGGAGAGCTTGAGACGGACAACACGCTGAATGCATCCGGAGGCGGTATCACCCGCCGGGATCGTGCCCGGGTCAGCTACAACAACACCTGGAACGAGAACACCCGCGTCCGAATGACCGTGGCGTCCAATCAGCAGGATTCGGAAACGGAAAGCCAGGTGTCGCGCACGTATCTGGCACAAGCGGACGCACCCACCTCGTACGATGAAAGCCGCACCTCGGACAGGAAGACCCTTTCCCACACGCTCTCCGGGTCCATTCGGCACACTTTCGGCCGGCACCAACTCACGTTCAATCCGCGCCTGCTGGTGATGGAGAACGAACTCTTCAGCACACTGAACGGGACCAGCCTGGACCCGGTCTCGCTGACGCCCCGAACCATCTCCACCGGAACAGAAGGCTCCGGCAACTCGCTGACCGGTGGGTTTTCGGCCGACTGGCAACTCAATGAGTCGGACCGCTGGGGGATGCTGGCGTCCCTCAACCTCTCATTCTCGGACGATTCGGGCGAGAGCTTTCAGACCTCCTCGTTTGACCCGACCAGCTCCTTTCTGAAGACCACGCGCGAGACCGTCGAAAGCGGCGACCTGTCTGTCGATGCCAGCGCCGGGTTCATGAGGGTGGCGGGTGAGAACGGCTTTCTGAGCATCGACTTCTCCCAAACCACCAGCCGGCGTGTGGAGGACCGTCTTGCCTTTACAAGGCAGCCGGATGACGTGGCTGAACGGATTGACTCGACGCTCTCCAATGACCACCGCGGATCCAGCGCTTCAACGGGTGTCAATCTGCACTACGGGTACAGCGCGGAGACAGTGGGTCTCGACTTGAATGCCGGTGCTCGCAGAAACACACGCCGATTCACGCAGTCGTTTCCTGTGCTTGAGGATGACCAGCGCACCGACTACCTGCTTGACGGATCGTTGAGCGCTTCCAGAAGGTGGAACAGCGGAGGAAAGGTGACCGCTGCCTACTCGATTTCCGGATCCACCCCCTCTGGCGATGAACTATCGCGGTCCGTCGACGACTCGAATCCACTCTTTCTGTCGGTGGGCAACCCGGACCTTATCGCCACGATTCAGCACGAACTGAAATTGGATGCCAATATCAAGAAGCGAGATGCGCCGTGGGGTGCTGGTGGCCGGCTGACCTTTCGACTGGTCCAGAACCCCGTTGGCACCGAGGTGCGGTATGCCGGATCCAGCGATCAGGTGCTGCTCGGGATCCCTGTGCCTGCCGGCGGCCAGCTGATGCGTTCCGTAAACCTGGACTCGGAGCGCTCCGCAGGACT
>JABDJZ010000194.1 GCA_013003255.1 Rhodothermales bacterium | reverse complement strand
GTACAGGATACCGTACCCCCTCGCCTGGTTCTTCATGTCGAGGTCACCATCCACGCGGACGACCCGCGGGCTTGCGGCACTCCCGATCGTGTCATCGTCGTCCAGCTTGAGCTTTCCGGTATACTCTGAAAGCAGAGAGCCACTGTATGCCTTGATGGACGAAACAAGCGAGCCCAGATTCAAGGGGATGTCGCCCTGTAGAGCATCATTGGTGCCGCCGATTCCAACCCCGTATCCCGGCTCCGCGTCATCGAGTTCCTCCAGAACGATGCTGTGAGCCGAGCTCAGCGTCGAGCGAATGGCGTGAACGTCTGTATTGGAGCCCTCTGAGCCGTCAACATTGACATCAAGGCCGGAAATCCAGCTGTCGTCCTTCAGCTCCAGCTTCTTGACGGGACCATCGATTGTTAACGCATCCAGCACCGCCTCATCGGTCTTCTCCAGCGTTCCGGTAATGGTAAACTCTGCGTCCCCGTGAAATCCGGTGACGGTCACCACCACGGTGCCACCAGCACCATCGGCCACGGAAATGTCAATCTCTCCTCCCTGATTGTCGATCCCCTGTTTCAGCGTCCTGTGACCGTCGAAGTCACGAATGACTCGACGGGTAGCACGGTTGTAACCCGACTTGGCAGCCTCGCGCGCAAGTGCCCCGTGGGCATAGAGTGCCTCGTTGACAGAGGTTTCAAACGCCTGGCGGTCCTGTGACATATAGACCACCCCGCTGGCAAGCGTCGTGGCCGCCACAATCAGTAGTGCTGCCTTTCCCATCTGTCTCCCCGGAGGTTATTGCTTACCCGGGGGTATCGGCTGTCGCTGCGGTTATTAAAGCCCCCCACCGCTCAGGACGGTTGGAGGAAGGCCCAATACACACGCGTTTCACGATACGTTCACATATCGCGATTTAAGTATTGCTGATTCCCGTCGATACCAGACCTACCGGAAGCCATTCCGCCGCCGAAAGGCGGAAAACAGTACCCAAGAGCCAACACGGGATCGGGCGGGTATTGAGGGGTATCCTACCCGATCCCGGCTCTCCCGGGCTGTTGAAAGCCGTCTGCCTCCATGGGGCAGGCGGCTTTCTCTATTGAGGTGGCCGCGCCCTACCTTTTCGGACCTCCACACCTGGACCGAATACCATGCGCGCTGCCCTTTCCTCCCTCCTGCTGCCCCTGCTGCTGTTCGCCACCACTGACGCGCTGGCGCAGACTCCACCAGCCACGGATTCCCGCATCTACGACATCGCCGTGGCCCCGTCGGCCGAGCGCTTGGAATCAGACATCCGAGTGCTTGCGGGTTTCGGGACCCGTCACACGCTCTCTGACACCACCTCCGAAACGCGCGGCATCGGTGCAGCCCGGCGGTGGATCAAGGCTGAGTTTGACCGCATCTCCGAGAAATGCGGCGGCTGCCTGGAGGTGTTCTACCAGCGGAATCTTGTAGAGGCCGGGGTTTCCAACCGCATTCCCACGGACACCTACGTAGTGAATGTGGTCGCGATTCAGCGCGGCACGGACTACCCGAACCGCTACGTGATCATGTCCGGGGACATCGACTCGCGCATCTCGAGTTCTAACAACTTCACGGATGACTCCCCCGGGGCCAACGACAACGCCTCCGGCATGGCGGGCACCATTGAGGCCGCTCGGGTTCTGACGCAGTACTCCTTTCCCAACTCGGTTGTCTACGCCGGCCTTTCGGGTGAGGAGCAGGGTCTGTTTGGCGGGCAACACATGGCGGCCGTCGCCAAGGAATCGGGCTGGGAGATCATCGGGGTGCTCAACAACGACATGATCGGCAACATTGAGGGTGTTGACGGGGTCATCGACAACCGGACTTTCCGGATTTTCTCGGAGCCGACTCCCGTGACCGAAAGCGAGCAGGCACGGCGTTCACGGCGCTTCTATGGCGGCGAAGTCGATGGCGTCTCCCGGCAGATCGCGCGGTACGTGGACAGGATGACGCGCACGTACATGCCGGAGATGAACCCGATGATGATCTACCGGCTCGACCGATTCGGGCGCGGCGGCCACCATCGGCCCTTCAATGACGCCGGATTCGCAGGCGTCCGCATCATGGAGGCCCACGAGAACTACAACCGCCAGCACCAGGACCTGCGTGTCGAGGACGGAATCGCTTATGGAGACGTGGTGGACGGAGTCAACTTTGACTATGCCGCCAAGCTTACCGGCGTGAACGCTATTGCGCTGGCCGGACTTGGCTGGGCCCCACCCGCGCCAAGCGGCGTTCGGATCGGCGGGGCGGTTCGCCCCTCCACCACCCTGGCCTGGGAAGCCACCGAGGACCCCAACGTGGCCGGGTATGCGGTCTACTGGCGAGACACCACGGCACCCCAGTGGCAGCATCGGCGCTTCGTTTCGGGTGTGAACGAGTACACCTTGGAGGGCATCGTGATTGACAACTTCCTGTTCGGCGTGGCCACCGTGGGTCTCGACGGAAACGAAAGCCAGATAGTCTTCCCGGAAGGATTGATCAGGCGGCGCTGAGCGGCCCCTCACTGACGATACCGGCACAAAACCTCACCGCATTGAAACCAGCTTCAATAACCGTTGATCGCAAAGGCCAAACCCTGGCCGTTACCTGGGACGACGGACACCGAAGCGTGTGGCCGCTCGACGGGCTTCGCCGAGCCTGTCCCTGTGCGGGGTGCATGGGTGGACATGCCAACATGGGGCAGCTGCCCGATCCGGAGCTTTTTCGCCAACCGCCTCAGCGGCGCTGGGAGAACCCGATGATTGCTGCGGTGGGCACCTACGCGATTCGGATTACCTGGGACGACGGCCACGAAGCCGGCATCTACACCTGGAAGCGGCTTCGGGCCACCTGTCCATGCGCCGAATGCACGGCCCAAACGGCCAGCGAGTAGGACTACGGGGGGCGGGCGCGTCAGATAGCCTTCACGACAATCATTGTCAGGTCATCCGATAGGACGGGTGCGTCGTC
>JABDJZ010000169.1 GCA_013003255.1 Rhodothermales bacterium | reverse complement strand
ACGCCGCCTTCGTACCAACCCACCGCCGCCAGACCGCACGCCGTGCCAGGCCGCCCAGGCCTTGTCCATTCGCGACAGCATCAGGGTACCTCGCAGCTCCTACGACCTAAGCCGTCGCCTCCTTCGCCTTGCCGGTTCGCGACAGAATGATGTAGCCCAGCACGCCAGCCAGGAAGGACGCTGCAAGAATCCCGGTCTTGGCGCGATCAAGCGCCTCCGGGTCCGGGAAAGACAGGTTGGCAATGAACAGCGACATCGTGAATCCCACACCGGTCAGAATGGCCACGCCATATACCTGCCCCCAGGAGATCCCGTGCGGCAGCTCGGCCCATCCGAGGCGGACGGCCAGCCAGGAGAAAAACGTGACGCCGACCTGCTTCCCAACGAAGAGACCTGCGATGATCCCGAGCGAGATGGGATGCATCAGCGCCTCGCCAATGGGTACGCCTCCGAGCGCCACGCCGGCGTTGGCCAACGCAAAGACCGGCATGATGAAGAAGGCCACCCACGGGTGAAGCGCGTGCTCCATGCGGGCCAGCGGCGTTTCGGCGCCCTTGGAAAGCACCTCCATGGCCTGAATGGCGGTGCTCTCGTCCGATGTGGTCTCATCAGCGTCCGAGGCGCCCAGCATTCCCAGGTAGCTGTTGGCCTTCTCGCGGAAGATGCCAATGTCCACCCGTCTGCGCGCAGGAATGGTCATCGCCAGAACCACGCCGGCGATGGTGGCGTGGACGCCCGACTTCAGAAACGCCAACCAGAGGGCGATCCCGAAGATCACGTAGAAGAAGGTTCGCTGGATGCCCAACCGATTCCCAACCACGAGAACCACGAGGAGAACCGCCGCCGTCCCGAGCGCCACGAGACTGATCTCCGCCGTGTAGAAGATGGCGATTACGGCCACCGCGCCCAGATCATCGATGATGGCCAACGCCGTCAAGAAAATCTTGAGCGACGTGGGAGCCCGGGAGCCGAGCAGGGCAAGGATACCAAGCGCAAAGGCAATGTCGGTGGCCATCGGGATGCCCCACCCCGTGATGAACTCGGTGCCGCCGGTGATCAATGCATAGAGTCCGGCGGGTACCACCATTCCACCCACGGCCGCCATGATGGGAAGCATGGCCTGGCGCGGAGACGTGAGCTCTCCCACCAGTACTTCCCGCTTGATTTCAAGGCCAACCAGGAAGAAGAAGATGGCCATCAGGCCGTCATTGATCCACAGCAGCAGGGGCTTCTCAATGATGAAGCTGCCCGCCCCGGCGGTGACATAAATGTTCCAAAGATCGAAGTAGGCCGAGGCCCACGGCGAGTTCGCCCAGATCAGAGCGAGCGCCGCCATGATCAGGAGAATGATGCCGGAAGCGGCCTCCAGGCGAATGAAGGACTGAATCGGCCTGAGGAGCCCATCGACCGGTCGGTCTGCAGGGAGGATGTCGTGATTGCTGGCCATGATCAGGCGAGGGAGTTTGTGCTGGTGGAATCCAGCATGGTGTAACGCGTTTCAATTAGCCTTCGGAGGCGGTCTGAGTCCGCAGCCGCGAGCCATTCGGGAATGAAGGAGTCTGAGGAAACAATGCGGGCAAGAGCAGCGAGTATCCTGAGATGATCGCCCCGCTTGTCGTCTGAAGTTGCGAGCAGAAAGGCCGCGTGAACCGGTTCAGATTCGCCGGGAAAACTGATGCCCTCCTTCGAACGGGCCATCACCAACGCCACCTTGTCCTGGCCGGGGAGCCTCACGTGAGGGATTGCGATGCCGCGCTCGAGTACCGTTGAGGACACATGTTCGCGTTCAGAAATCCAGGACGCCAGTGATTCCGGCGTTTCGTCCACGAGCGGAGCCAGAACGGATGTCGTGGCGCCGAGAAATGCCGGCAGGTCCATGCTCGAAGCGATGTCTACCACGGGAGCGGCCGCGAAAAGGGGGGACAGGGCATCTGTCGGTCGGGTTGCGGTATCGCGGAGGAGGGACACCTTCGCGCCTGCCTGAACCTCCTGAGAGCCGTGAAATGGCGTGCTGCTGCCATCCGCCTCAGCGGCGAGAACAAGCACCCCCGCCTTCTGCACGCCGCTGAGCAATTCCTGGGCCTTTACGTCAGTCTCCACCAGTTCCGTGACAACATCCGCCGTGCCGCGCTCGATTCGGAAGTCCCACTCCGTCAGGGAGACGTCGCCGCCGAACAGCGTCCTTGCACCCAGGTGGCGAACTGTCTCGGCGTGCCCGCCCCCATCAGTGGAGTACGACGCCAGATAGATGTCCGGAACCAGGAATGTGTCGCGGGTCAGCTTGGCGCAAAGCACATCTACCTCAGGGTTGCCGGTCAACGTAATCACCGCCTTCGCTTGAGCAGCGCCCGCCTCGGCCAGGACACGCTCATCCAGTGCATCACCGTTCACCGCTGAGAGCCCGACCCGGGCAGCGTCTTCGCAGTGCGCAGCGTTTCGATCCACCAGCGTAGCATTCGGGATGGTCGTCGCGAGCGCTCTAGCCAGGGGCCCGGCGCCGATAATGAGCGTCTGATCACGATCCTCGCTGGTCCGGGCCAGTTCGCCTCGGCGTCGCAGCCAGTCCGAGCCCAGCTTCAGAAAGACCGGAACGGTAGCGGTCGTGGCAATGGCCATGAAGACCAGGACCGAGAAGATGTCCTGCGTAATCAGACCCATGGTCAAACCGATCTGGGCAATGATTATCTCCACTGCACCGCGGCCGTTCATGGCTGCTCCCAGCACAACGCCTTCACGCCAGCCGTGTCCCGTTGGGAGATAGAAGAGCGCAGTGCCGACCACTTTGCCAAGTGTGGCGAGCCCAATGACCGCCAGCAGCAGGCCGGGCTCTCGCCAAATCACATCCAGACTCACCGCAAACCCGGCCGTGACGAAGAAGATGGGTGCCAGGAAACCCACGGACGCGTCCTTGACGAGCCCCATGATCTCCGTCTTGAGCGTTCGACCAATCACCGAATCTCGCAGGAACAGACCCGCGAGAAAGGCTCCGAGAATGCCGTGCATGCCCGCCAGGTGGGCGCCCTCAGCATAGACCAGGCCAATGAGAATGATCACCGTGAAGGCCTGACCCCTGCCTGCGTTGACCATCTTCTGGCCGATCCAGGGAATTACGCGCAGGCCAACAACGAAGGCTATGGCGAAGAAAACTG
>JABDJZ010000164.1 GCA_013003255.1 Rhodothermales bacterium | reverse complement strand
GCGTGGGGGACAACAAAAAAGGGCCACTCCCCGAAAGGAGCGGCCCCCTGCGTCTCCCGCTGTGGGAGGGTCTCACGTTCGCGTCCCGGCTTCCAGCCCGGACGCGGTCCGCGGCTTACTTGACCTTGATCCGACGAGGCTTGCTCTCCTCCGTCTTTGGCACACTGACGGTCAGTACGCCATCGGCGTAGCCGGCCTGGATCTTTTCCAGATTGACGGTCCGCGGCAGGGCGAAGGTGCGGGTGAAGCGTCCGTAGAGGCGCTCGGTCCGAAGCAGGACGTCGGACTCGGAGCGCTCCTGCATCTGGCGCTCTCCGCTGATGGTCAGCGCTCCGTCATGGTAGTCGATCGTAAAGTCATCCTTGGTCAGGCCGGGAGCATCCAGGCGGATCTCGTAGGCGTCCTCGCGCTCCAGGAAGTCCATGCGGGGGACCCAGCTGGAAGAACCGGACTCGCGGTTGAGGCCGGGAAAGAACGAGTCGAAAATGCGGTCGAACTCGTTCTGGAATCCGCGGGTGTCACCGGCGGGGGCAAAGCGCACAAGCTTGTTCATTGCTGTATGTAAGTAGCTGTTATTAGGGATGTTCACTCGTGTCCGAGTTCACCCCAACTATCAACAACCCACGTGCCAATGCGGCAAGTGCGCCAAATTTGCGGACTTCGCGGCGGCCGCGTTTGCCAGTTTGGCAAACCGGCTGAATTCCTGACACCATCGCCGGCCGTGCATCTGTCGAAGATTCAGACGCCGGACTAAACGGCAGGACTAGACCTGGCGGGCCGGGAGCACCGTGCCCTCGGCCTCACCGAACCCAATTCGGTAGCCCTCACCTTGTGCCCAACCGGTCATGATCACCGAGTCGCCGTCCTGCAGGAACTTGCGTTCCGACCCATCCGGCATGGCGATGGGCTTAGTGCCACGCCAGGCCAGCTCCAGCATGCTGCCGTAGCTCTCCGGCTCGGGGCCGGAAATGGTCCCCGAAGCCAGCAGGTCACCGGGGCGGAGGTTGCAGCCGGTCACCGTGTGGTGGGTGAGCTGCTGGGCCATGGTCCAATACAGGTGGCGCATGTTGGACCGACACACCACGTGCGGAGCTTTCATGCCGCTGCCCTGGATGGCCACCTCAAGCTCGATGTTGTACAGACCCTGCGGATCTCCGTTGAGGTACGGCAGGGGCTCCGGATCCTGTGGCTCACGTTCCACGCGGAAAGGCTCGAGGGCCTCCAGCGGAACGATCCAGGGGGAAACCGTCGTGGCGAAGTTCTTGGCCAGGAATGGTCCGAGTGGGACGTACTCCCATTTCTGGATGTCTCGCGCACTCCAGTCATTGACCAGCGCGAGGCCAAAGATGTGGTCTGTGGCCTCGTCCAGCGGGATGGGATGCCCAAGCGGATTGCCTGAACCCGTAAAGAATCCCATTTCGAGTTCGAAGTCCAGGAGCCGACACGGTCCGAACACCGGTGGCCCCTCTCCCGGCTTGGTCTGGCCAACGGGGCGGCGAACGGGCGTGCCGCTCACCACGACGGAACTCGCCCGCCCGTGGTAGCCCACCGGAATGTGAAGCCAGTTCGGAAGCAGCGCGTTGTCCGGGTCCCGGAACATGGTCCCCACGTTTGTGGCATGCTGTCTGGACGAGTAGAAGTCCGTGTAGTCCCCAATTTGTGAGGGTACGTGCATCGTGACGGAATCCCGCCGCAGAAATGCTCGCGACCGCAGGGATGGATCGTCCCGGAGTACCCCGGTATGCTCATTGAGCAGTTCCTGCAACCGTCGCCGTACGTCCGACCACACCTGCTTTCCAAGGGCCATGAACCCGTTCAGGGAGGGGGAATCAAACGCCGTTCGCAGGTCCGCGTCCCGGTGGGTCAACAGGCCTGCGTGCACCAGCATCGGAAGGTCCAGCACAAAGTCCCCGATGGCCACCCCGCAACGCGGCGCCTGTCCCTTGGGACTGAACACGCCGTAGGGCAGGTTCTGGATGGGGAAGGGGTGATCTGCAGGGACGTTTATGAAGGACTTGAGGGCCATGTCGGGGAGTGGGTTATCGTGCGAATCCAAACCAGCGGGCAGCCGCCAGATCTTCACGGGGTTCGATGAAGCTGCAACTGCCGAAGGCGTGCGCCAGGCTCCGTGCGTCCCGGACCCGGTCTGCGCTGACCTTGTGTCCACGCCAGGAGAAGCCGCCGTCGGACAGGTCGAACGAGTCCGGGTCGCGTTCGGCAAGAACGGCTGCGCAGACCTCCGGGTCCGATTTGCCAGCCTGAGCCAGGACCGTGGCACCAAAGACGTTCAGGAATCCGTGCATGGTGAATCCGTCCCGGTCGTGACGGACCGGATGGTGAAGACCTGCCGTTGCCTTGAACGGGACGTCGAACGCTACGCAGGCAAGAATGAAGTCCGCGACCTGGCCGATTGATGGGAAGGCTGCCGCCTCCGTTCCTCCACATCGGATCTTGGCGCCCAGATTTGAGGCTCCAGCCGTGCGGGCCTCACCGAGGATGCGCAGGCAATCGGTCAGCTCCGGCAGACCGGGGCTCCACTCGAGATAGAGGGAAACCTCGCCTGCCGCCTCCGCACCCTCTTTCAAGTCGACCGGTGAAGGCACGGCGGCCGGCATCCGGGCCTCCAGCAGCCGAAGGTCGGCGTGGCCTTCGAAGGCCTGCTCAAACCGGTCGAAGACAACTCGGGCTTCTCGCACTCGCGCTGCGAGATCAGGCCCGGAGCCCGGGAGCACGCTGAGCGTGAGCGGAGCCCTTTCGGTGAAGGCTTCTGGATAGGGTAGGAATTCGTCCAGGCGGCCCGCCGGGCAGATGAAGTTTCCCAGCATCCACGACTCTGCTTCACCGCGATGGGTCACGTACTCGGTGACGGCATCGGCGAAAGGAAGCTCGGCGGGTGGAAAAAGGCCGGCGTAGTCCACCAGGCCCTCCAGAAGCGGATGTCGATTCATGGGATTCGGTGTTGGCCGGAAGCGCGCCCGAGGATACGAAACCAATTTGAGAACTCTGGATTAACTCTTGGTCAGCCGGAAGCCCGACACTACCTTTCAAAAGCGCTTTTTCGTGCCCGTACGGGGCGAAAATCTGCTCCCGGCATCGGGCTGACCCTCACATAACAGAATACAAGATTCAAGACATGAAGCGCTTTCCTGCCCTTCTGTGTGTCCTTCTCACAGGCCTCATTCTCATGGGCGCAGACGGATGCTCGAGTGACCCGAACGTCGAGGGTGCCAAGCTGGACCTTCGCAACAAAGATTATGACCGCGCGCTGAGCAATCTGGATACGGCGCTTTCGAACAACCCTGACAATGCGGAGGCCTGGGAGTTGAAGGGCCGCGTGCTGACAGAGAAGGCGTTCGAGACCATGGATCCCGCTGAGCACATATCGCTGATCGCCGACATGGTGGAAGCGTTTGACCGCGCTGAGAGCATCGACCCGCTCCTGACGGAGACCATCATGCGGAACAAGGCTATCGCCTACGTTCGCGAGTTTGAGCGCGGCATCCAGGCGTTCAACCGGGGTTCGAACGATTCGGCCGAATACATCAGTGCCGCCGACTACTTCGGTTCCGCTGCCGTCATTCAGCCTGATTCCGCGGGCGCCTACGTCAACCAGGCCTACGCCTACCTGAATGGCGGTGCCGAGATGGAGGCTGCTCAGCCATTCGAGAAGGCCCTCGAGCTTGGCGATACGGATGTGGAAACCTACCGCTTCCTGTCCCGCATCTACATGAACAATGACCGCGCCGATGAAGCGGTCACGCTGCTGGAGACGGCCGCTGGACTGTACCCCGGCAACATCGATCTCCAGGCTGAGCTGCTGAATGCCTACCAGATTGCTGGACAGGTTGACCGCGCGCTTGAAACCTACGCAGCGGCTGTGTCCGAGAATCCGGACAACAAGCTGTTCCGCTACAATTACGGATCGCTACTGGTCCAGGTGGAGCGGTACGACGATGCCATCGCCGAACTGGAAGCCGCGGTGGCTCTGGATCCCGAGTACGCCAACGCCCAGTACAACCTCGGCGCTGCGTTCATCAACAAGGCCGTCGCGGTGAACGAGCAGATCAACGAGAAGGACGATGCTCTTCGCGAGAACCGTTCCTCCATGTCGAATGACGAGATCACGGCTGCCGAGGCCGAGATCGATGCGCTCGCAGACGAGCGCCGCAGTCTCTTCGGTGCCGCCATCACGCCGCTCGAGGCCGCGCGCGGTCTGTTCGAGGCTGCAGGAGAAGACGCCACCGGCGTGTGCCAGGCGCTCTTCCAGTCCTACGTCCAGAACAACATGCTGGACAAGGCAGAGGAAGTCTCCGAGTGCGCAGGCACCAACGGTTGATGCCTTGCTGATTATCGTGGAAGGGGCTCGGATTCAATCGAATCCGGGCCCTTTCTGTTTGAACTGATTTCATTTCCCAGGTC
>JABDJZ010000157.1 GCA_013003255.1 Rhodothermales bacterium | reverse complement strand
GGAGAAGCGTACGGGAATAACCGCGGGAAGCTGAAGGCTCAGTGACAGTCAGGGCCCTCGCAGTTCAGGGCTCCCGGCTTACCGTGGTGATCACTTTGTGTACAACCTCCGAACCATCAATCCCGGGAGGCACCAGAATCGCGCCCATCCGGAGGCCACAGTGGTTGCCGGCAATGACGGGCGCAGACACGCCTGTGGTTGCAGCTTGAGCATCCCAGTTGGAAAGCGCGATCAGGTCATCAGCCTGCGGGGCCTCGGGGAAATCTACAACCACACCTGATTGCGCCCTGGGAGTGAAGGCATCATCCACGGGATACGGCGTGGTCATGTCCGGAAACCGGACGCCCAGGCTGGTCAGATTCGGTCCGACGAGCGGGTTGTTGCCGGTTAGGTTGACATGGTCCGTGGCAACGACAACTTCCCCTGACTCGGTGTGCGCCGGAAGGACAAGAACGCACGCGTCCGCCCCTGCCAGCTTCGCTGCTCGAACCCAGGCCACGGTCTCAGAGACGGCCGCTGGATCGACTGCAAGACACCTCACGGCGGCATCTGCCGTCTGCGAGGGTATCCAGTCCGCGTCTCCTGCCAGCACAAGGACCCGGAGACTCACGCCCAGCCGCCCTATCCGTTGGCGGACATCAGCGAGGACTGGAGATTCGGCCGCGTCAGGTGACGTACCCGTCAATTGTCCAGGTCCTCCAGGATGCGGCGGATCTTCTTGATCTCGTCTGTCGCCCCGAAGGGCTCCTTCTTGGCCGGCTGATCCTTGCCGGATGTCCGGCCGGAATCATCCACCACGTCATCGGCGCTGGGCAGGTCCGCCAGGTAGTCATCTTCGATCGAGGACGGAATGGTCAGGACGGGCATGGAGTCGACCTCGGGGTCCGCTGCATCAACAAGTCTCTCCCCTGCGGGCTCTTCGGCGGGCGCCGAGTCGGCGGAGGCATCCCCGTTGGCCGTCCCTGCCGCGGGGTCGGCGGAGGCATCCCCACTGGCGGACTCCGAGGCCAGCTCATCCGGAGCATCTCCAGTGGCGGCCGCCTGAGTCGGCTCATCGGAAGGATCTTCAGCAGCAGCCGCGCCGGCAGCCACCTCCAACGGTACCGCCCGCACTGCAGGTGCGGGTCGCTCCAGTCGGACCGGTTCAAGCGCCCCGGCATCCATCACAGGCGCGGCTTCGTCAAACTCTGCGAGATCCGGCGGTGGCTCCGCCGCCGAATATGAGTCAACGGCCATCCGCCCTTGGTCCATCAGTGAACGGAAGCTCTCCAGGATGCGCTGGCGCTCCTCCTCAACGCGATTCAGTTCCGCTCTTGCCACCTCGCGCGCGCGATCAGCCAGCGCCGTCAGCTTCTCTACCTGTTCCCGCGCCTGGGCAAGCACGGAGTTGGCCCGCTGTTCGGCGTCATCGAGCACGGAGGCCGCTGTGTTCTCTGCGTACCGGACTGTCGCGCTCGCCTGCTCTTCAGCGGACTCGACGCGCTCGGAAGCCGTGCGCTGCGCCTCGGATATCGCTGACTCGGCCTCGCCCTTGGCCTGACTTAGCGTTTCCTCGGCCTCTCCTTTCGCCCTGCTAAGCGTCTCCTCCGCCTCGCTCTTGGCTGCCGCAATCTTCTCGTCCGAGAGCGTCTGGGCATTCTGGAGCGCACTCTGAAGCGCCTCCTCGACCTTCATGTAGTGGTTCACCCGCTCCGTCTGCTCCTCCAGACGTTCCTGCATCCGGTCCATGTCCTGAGACAGGGTCTGCCAATGCTGCGCCACCATGTTGAGGAAGGCATCCACTTCATCCGCGTCGTAGCCACGAAAGGCGCGGGTGAATTCGTGTTTCCGGATTTCGAGTGCGGTCAGCTTCATGACACCGGACAGACAGCTTTGGGGAAAGAGACCTGTGAGACCCCGTCAGCGGGCGGAGGTTCAGCAGGCAGGGGATGCAGGTCAGCGGCTAGTATCTGCTGCCGAAGATAGCGCTTCCTATGCGCACGTGCGTGGCCCCTTCCTCGATGGCCACCTCAAAATCACCGCTCATCCCCATTGAGAGTGCCTCCAGGGGAAACCGGCCCGAAGCGTCGTGGTGCCGTGCGAGTTCGCGTAGTCGTGCAAACTGGGGCCGGACATCCTCCGGGTCTGGCGTGGGGGCAGCAAGGGTCATCAGGCCACGCACATCCAGGCGGTCAAACTCGGCAACCTGGGCCAGCATCGCACCCACCTCGGAGGGATCGACGCCGAACTTTGACTCCTCGCCGGAGACATTGACCTGCAGAAAGCAGGTCAGCGTTCGATCCGCCTGCTCGCACTGTCGCTGCAGGGCTCGGGCGAGTCGCACGCTGTCCAGGGCATGAAACACGTTCGCATGGGCCGCCACGAGACTGGCCTTGTTACGCTGGAGGTGGCCGATGAAGTGCCACTCGATTCCTTTCGGCGGATCCGCCCATTCCGTGCATTTTGACGCCAGTTCCTGGGCCTTGTTTTCCCCGAACACGGTGAGACCCGCCGCAGCCGCATCCTTCAGACGCTCCAGAGGAAAGGTCTTCGACACGCCGACCAGTTTGACGCTCTCCGGCGCCCGTCCTGCCTTCGCGCACGCCGCATCCATGCGTCCAGAAATGGCCTCCAGTCTCTCTGAAAGCATCATCAAGCCTCCTCCCTCAACACGTCCAGTGCTGATCTCCGGTATACGCCGCGGCTGCTGGCGATCCCGATAAGGACCACAAGCCCAACCACCCCTCCAGCAATAAGCAGGGTGGTTGGGCTTGTGGTCCTTATCGGG
>JABDJZ010000144.1 GCA_013003255.1 Rhodothermales bacterium | reverse complement strand
GCTCTAGTCGAATTCTGACACCAGACTATCCAGGTGGTCCGGTCTTCGCCCGGTTCTCCCCCGACGAAGCGAGCATCGCCTTCGGTTGGGGTTCAGCCTCCCGCGCTAATGACTCGGGCTCTTCGGCAATAGTGGTTGAGATCTCGACGGGCAAGACGAGACCGCTCTTTGACGCCTCGAGGGACTGGTCTTCTGGACTTGAAGTCGCGCCTGAAATCGTGACCGCGCGTGTCTTGGACTGGAGTCGAAGTGGATCTGATATCCTGGCGCTGATTACCGCCACTGACTCTTCATCTACGACGACAACCGAAGAGTTGGTCGTCATCGGCTCCCGGGGTGGTGGGGCAACGCCAGTGCCAGAATCAAGAGAGTCGTGGCCCACCGACCATGTGACGGCCAGACTCAGCGGCAGGGCCTGCTTTTCGGCCGACGGTCGATACGTTTTTGCAGGATATCGCGACTACCAGGGACGGGCGCCCACCCGAACGCGATACATACGGCGGTTCGACCTCACAACTGGGGCTTCAGTTGAATGGCGCAGCGCGCGGGCAGACCAGCTCTCCCTCTTGAGCTGTATGTGGAATGAGGATGGCGACGTCACCTATTCGGCGGCTGCCGGAGGCTCGGCGAATGTTTTCGAGGCACCTCCAGACGAGACCGAGCCCAGCGGTGATCAGCGCCTGACGCTAATCCCGGGAGACGCGTACGCCCTTCCCGGCTCAAAGTCGGGAGACCTTGCCTATTTGGAGAAGGTGCCGATTTCCATGTACTCCCTCGACCTGGACCCAGTGACAGGGGAGCTCGCAGGACCTCCCGTTTCCTTGCCGCGTCCATCCCGGTGTGGCGGCCGGTGGAATCCGAGTGGCACGAACGCGGTCTGGGCGGCAGGGACAGCCTTTTTCAACACGGCTGTGGTATTCGACGCAGCAACAAGCGAGACAAGAACCATCTCACTGGGAGACGCGCAACGCATGGTAGGTTGCTCGATTCTTTGGGTCACCGACGAGCTGGTGTCGATAGGCGTTCGGGACCACAGTGCCAATCAGAAGCCAGCGGACTACCTCTGGATCGACTCCGATACGGGGGAGGTCGTCGACCGTATTTCTCATGCCGAGTTCGGCTCCCTTCAGATTGAAGGTGCCTTCCGGCTGCATCCGGATGGCCGTTTGCTCTTCTGGGAAGCCCAAGACCGTTGTGTAGTGGCGTTCACTCGCCCAACAAGAGAGGTAGAACGCCTGCTCTGCGAGCCACTGGCGGAGTTTAGGGATGTTGGCGTGAATCTCGCCCCCGACGGCAGGAGCCTGTTCTTGGCCGGGTATCGTGAAACCGGACCTGCCGTCTACGCGGTCGCGAACCTTGATGGGAGCGATTACGAGGTCTTTGCCACGCGGGATCGCGGTTGCCAGGTGTCGTGGGCGGGTTCACGGTATCTCGCATCTGCCTGTGGTCCTCAGGACAATCGAAACCAGCTCGAACTGCTGGATCTGACTTCCGGAGAGGTACGGCCCTACCTCACGCAGCTCCTCGACATGCTGGCTGTCAGGCAGCTCCATGTGAGTTCGAACGGGCAGAAGGCCATAGTCTCAGGGGTGGCGCGAGCAAGTTGGGACGGGCCGACAGTGATAACCGTACTCCGCGGGCTCACCGCTCGTGATTAACAATCTGGTCTCTATCGCGCCATCCACAAGATCCTGACATAAGTACCCGTGGTTCTTTTCAGCAGCCGGGAAGAGGCTGACAATTACAAGGGTCTGGAGACCTTCATTGGGATCCAATCCAAACGATAGAAGCCATGAAAGTTGTCGTTGCTTTGTTTTTGCTGCTGTTCGCGGCGGGAGACATGCGTGCCCAGTCCGCGGAAGAGCTCCTGCAGCAGGCGCTGGTCCTGGAGCGCTCTGAAGGTGACTACTCGGGCGCGATCACGCTATACCGGCAGGTCGCAGATTCCCCCGCCACGGATCGCTTACTGGTAGGTCAGGCCCTCGTGCAGATGGCCAGAGCCTATGAGAACATGGGGCGCTCCGAGGCGGCCCGGACTTACCAGCGAGTGCTCTCGGAATTCGCGGACGTGCCCGCGTTGGTTTCTGAGGCGCGGGAGGGTTTCGCACGAACGCGCCAGGCGCCTTCAACACCCTTTGTGGAGCCAGGACGCAGAGACATAATCGACACTGGCGACGGCTTCTCCCTGATAGGCGGAGGTATCTCTCCAGGCGGTCGATATCTGTTTGCCCCCTATTACGACCCAATGGGCATCACCTACTTCGATACTTCCACCGGCGAACAGACAATCATCCCAGTTGAGCGCCGATCGGGGCATGCTGAATTCGTTCGGTTCTCCCCAGACGAGTCCATGTTCGCGACCGCATGGAGAGGCTATGAGCCGGCTGGAGAGGAGTTGCTTCTCTTCGATGTGGCAACCCATGACTATGAGGTCCTGCTGGATGCAACGGCGTAC
>JABDJZ010000131.1 GCA_013003255.1 Rhodothermales bacterium | reverse complement strand
CAGCAGGAATGCGCCGAGGAATCGAAGAGGCGGCCGGGTCACCGGGCTGGACGAATCAAGGGTGGGGTTCGTCTTCAACAGCCGCCCCATCTAGAACAGGATTCCCAGCCGCAGCATGGCGCTGTTTGAGCGCTGGTCATTCTTCTCGGCCACGAACGTGCGTCCGCCCAGCGTGAACTCGTTCTTGACGAACGGCGTCACGCCAACCACGTACCGAAACTCGGGCAGCAGCTTCAGGCCGCCCGCATTGATTTCAAGTCCAAAGCCAATGTTGCCGGCCACGGTGACATCCTCGAGCGACTCGTCATACTCCTCATCGCTCGAACGCGGGATGGAGAAGACCGGACCTGCGGTCAGATAGGGCTTGATAACGGGCGTGGGGATCACCGCAAAACGCAGATCAATCGGGAAATCGAGCGACGAGACGTCAACCGTCTGCTGCAAGCCGGAAAGGGAGATATCGAACTCACCCAACTCGCGGTAGAACGCCCCGACCCGAAGTCCGATGGGACCGGCGCCAAAGTCCACGAACAGTCCGGCGTGGTAACCGCTGGCGCTCTCGTACGTGCCCTGAAGGCCACTGGTCTCGATGTCTGAGATGGACTCAAAGTTGAGTCCGGCGGCGAAACCCAGCTGCGCGTTGGACTGATTGGTCGGCAGCGCCAGGAGGGCGAGGAACAGGAATACAGGGATTACTCGTCTCATCACCATTGGGGTTGGGTTTGTCTTCGGCAACCCTCTAGGTGACGTGATGGTTTCGGCGGCACCACAATCTCCCCGTTGCAACCCGCCGCAGCGTCACGGGTACAGAAACCCACATTCACCAAGGCACCCCCACATGCGCATCGGAATCACGTGTTATCCCGTCTATGGCGGCAGCGGCGTCGTAGCAACGGAACTGGGCAAGGCACTGGCCGCCCGTGGACACGAGATCCATTTCATTGCGAACTCGATGCCGTTCAGGCTCGGGCCGGTGAGCGAAAACATTTCGTTCCACGAGGTGAACGTCAATTCGTATCCGCTCTTCGAGTATCCGCCCTACACGCTGAATCTGACCAGCAAGCTGGTTGACGTGGTCCGGTACGAGAAGCTGGACGTGCTGCACATGCATTACGCCATCCCGCACGCCACCAGCGCGGTGTTGGCACGCCAGATCCTGGCCAAGGACGGCATTCACATTCCCGTGGTGACCACCCTGCACGGGACGGACATCACCATTGTCGGTCAGGACCCGTCCTTTGCGCCGGTTGTGGCCTACTCCATCAACGAGTCGGATGGCGTAACGGCCGTCTCCCAGTATCTCAAGGAAGAGACCGCCAATACGTGCGAAGTCTGCACCGACATTGAGGTCATTCCCAACTTCATCGACAGCAGCCGCTTTCGCCGGCAGATGAAGGATCACTTCAAGGCGGCGCTCTGTCCGAACGGCGAGAAGGTCCTGGTGCACGTCTCCAACTTCCGGCCGGTCAAGCGGGCCACCGAGGTGGTCCAGATCTTCGAGAAGCTGCGTGGCGAGGGGCATCCCGTCAAGCTGCTTCTGGTCGGGGATGGTCCGGACCGCATCCCGGCCGAGCATCTGGCGCGCGAGCTAGGCGTCATCGAAGACATTCGCTTCCTCGGCAAACAGGAGCCGGTCGAGGAGATTCTGTCGATCGCCGACGTATTTCTGATGCCGAGTGGTTCAGAGACATTCGGCCTCGCCGCCCTGGAGGCCATGGCGTGCAGCGTTCCCGTGGTAGCCTCCAACATCGGCGGCATCCCCGAGTTGATTGTCGAGGGCGAGACGGGCTTCATGTGCGACCTCGGGGACGTGGATGGAATGACCGACCGGGTCCGGGCTCTTCTGCTCAACGAAGATCTCCACGCTCGCATGGCCGCGGCCGCTCGCAAGCGGGCCTCTGAAGTCTTCGATAACGACGTGGTCATTCCGCGTTATGAGCAGTACTATCAGCGGGTAATTGCCAAGTCACAGGTCCCCGCCTGATTGCGTGCCACGTCATCTGATCAGCCAGAAGAAGCCCGTCCTCCCGGTCAGCGACTACTTCGGCTCCTACCTGCAGCGCTACGGACGCATCAGCCCGTCCGGAATCAAGTACTCGGACCTGCTCCGCTACACCGCTGCGATTCCGGTATATGATGAGGACGGGGCCGACACCCTCTGGTCCACCGTCCTGTATGGGCACGCCGAGACGCCCGAGATCCACGACGTCCTGCTGACGGCGTATGCGATTCTGAAGGCGCAGGGCAACATGTCGATCACGCGGCACCTGTCCATCGACCGCATCGACATGTGCGTCTACGGCAACACGCTCCCCTTCCGTGTGCGCGTGATTAACCGCATCAACGAGAACTTTGACTACTTCTACGTCAAGCGTATCGATGCCAGTCGCGTCTATGGACTCGAGTTGGAGCACATCCTTTCGCCGAACCGGCTGAACTATTTTCTGTACGGCGACACCATCATCGAAGAGCACGTCATCGGGGTACCCGCCGACGCGTTTGTTCGCGAGGGCATGCCGCTGACGGACTTTGACCGCGTTCGGCTGGCGAAGGAGTTCGTCAAGTTCAACGAACGATGCTTCGTCTGCCTGCTGGGCGACATGCACTCGGGCAACTTCGTGGTCGAACTAACACGCGACTTTGAGAAGTGGCATTTCAGAATGCACCCGATCGACTTCGACCAGCAGAGTCACCACTGGCGAAAGGAGGTGTATCTGCCCCAGTACTTCCCGCAGAACGCGCCTTTCGTCAAACTGACGATGCAGCACCTGGCGCCTGAGAACGTGATCCAGTACCAGACCGAGGAGCAATCGCTCATCGCGTCCCGCGTCCGGGTGTCCCACGGCCGCTTCGACGCCCTGATGGAAGTGATGCGGGAGGACCTCATTTCGCCCGACGAGTACGTGCGGCGCCTGGCCGAATCACTTGCGGAGCACTACCGCAAGCCGGAGTTCCTGGAGTGCGAGACGATGGGTGACCTGGTGTGGTCCTCCATCAATCAGGTGGTGGCGACGCGGTCCTGAGGCGGGCGGTGGCCGCTTGATGCGGCGGCGGCGCCGGTCGGGGCCGCGGTGCAGCGAACACGTCTGCCGCGCCCCACCTCAGCTACGCGCCGGCACTTCGTCCAGAAAAGGGTTCGTCAGTCGCTCGCGTCCCATCGTGGTTTCCGGCCCATGCCCTGGGAGCACCCGAACGTCCTCGCCAAGCGGAAGCAGCACCTGATAGATGGACTGCATCAGCACCGGCAGGCTTCCGCCCATCAGGTCGGTCCGGCCAATCGATCCGGCGAAAAGCACATCACCCGCCAGGACGAACCCGTTTTCGGCATCGTAGAACGACACCGAGCCGGGAGAATGACCCGGCGTGAAGAGGACGTCCCAATGGGTGCGTCCCACCTGCACGCCCTCTCCGGGCACCAGCATCCCCGAGGGTGCCGGCGGCTCCTCAACGGACACACCGAACATGCGTCCCTGCATCTGGGCGGCCTTCAGCAGCGCCACCTCCTCCCGATGCACCCGGAGACCCACCCCGAAATGCTCAGCCAGCGCCTTGCAACCAAAGACGTGGTCCAGGTGGGCGTGCGTGAGCAGCAACTCTCTCACCGTGAGGCCTTCCCGCTCGACGTAGTCTGTCACCTGCGCGATCTCTTCCGGGGTGGAACAGGACGGATCCACGATCACGGCCTCGCCATCATCGTGACAGACGTAGCAGTTGGTTGAGAATGGGTTGAAGGCGAAGGACTTGACGGTCATTGGCGAGAGGCTGGTTGCTATGGCTCAATGAACCGGCCTGACGGCCGAAGGCTCCCTGCGAACCCGGTCCTACCTGCATCGTACATCGCGCGCCGGGGCACGATCCGCGGCCGACTCCTCCCGCAAACCTGCTAGATGAACAAGTTCCACCGGATGGTACTCAGCATGTTGCCCGGGCCCATCGTGGCCTGGCTCGGTATGCTGATGTTCATGCTGGTGATGCAGTTCCTGATCAAGTACCTGCCGGACCTTGTCGGAAAAGGCCTGCCGGTACTTGCCGTGGCCGAACTCGTGGCCTACAACCTGGCCTACATGCTGGTGCTGGCCGTCCCGATGTCAGTACTGATCGCGTGCCTGATGAGCTTCGGCAAGTTGGCCGAATCGGGTGCGTACGCCGTGATTAAAGGCGCCGGAGTCTCATTTATCCAGCTGGTCTGGCCCGTGCTCGTAGTTGGCTTCCTTATGACGCTGGCCATGGGCTACTTCAACAACGTGGTCCTTCCCGAAGCCAATTTCCGCGCGCGAAACCTGTGGCAGGACATCCGGATGGCGCGTCCCGGTTTCCAACTGAAGCCCGGCGTCTTCTACGACGGCCTGGACGACTACCGCATCCTGGTCCGCAACATCCCGCCCGAGTCCCCCAACCAGCTTGAGGACGTCATCATCTATGACTACACCGAGGGGCCCCGCTACCGGGTGGACATCAAGGCCAAGCGCGGCCGGCTGCAGACCGTGGCCGGAGGCTCCCTTCTCG